>DASYHX010000446.1:0-28565 GCA_035998065.1 Pseudorhizobium sp. | reverse complement strand
GGCCTACCAGCTGTAGAGGTGCGCGTGTGCGGATTTCCCATTTGGGCGCTCTGGACAACCAGCTGACGCCGGATAGATGTTTGCAACTGATCCACGCAGAACGTTTCAATGCCGCTTGCAAAGGGAGAGCCGTCCATAGAGATAATAGGTCTGCTCGCTGACCCCGATCCGACGGCAGGCTTCGGCGGTCGAAGCCCCCTGCGCCAGCACGATCTCAACTTCACGCAGCTTGCCGATGATCTCTTCCGGCTTGTGCTTCTTGCTCGGCATTCAATGTCCCTTTCGCGGTCCAGACTATCATAGTCTCTGGGCCACTCAGCGGGGGGCAGATCACTTTACGACACCGTCATAGTGACCATCGACGAATAGCGAAGTGCTATTCCTGTCGCGCACAACGTGGATGGGTGACAGTTTCTGTCATCCACTTGTGAGACTCATTACTTGACGGAAACGAAGGAGTGATTCGTGGGAACGCTCAAGATCATCCATAGCGCCGATTGGCAACTCGGGAAGCCGTTTGGCCGCTTCTCTCATGAGGTGCGCAACGCGCTGTCCGAAGCACGGCTCGATGCAATCGACGAACTTGGGAAGGCCGCGATGGCGGCCGGCGCAGCACATGTTGTGGTGGCGGGAGACGTGTTCGACAATGTAGAGCCTGGCGATCGTATCGTCATGCAGGCGCTGTCCCGAATGGAGCGTGCGCCGCTGACGTGGTGGCTCATGCCGGGTAATCATGACCACGCCCGTGCGGGCGGTCTTTGGAGTAGGATTCGCGCTCGCGCACCGTCATCGGTGCGGATCGTTGACACCGCTGAACCGGTCGAGATGGAGGAGGGTGCCTGGCTGCTTCCAGCGCCCCTCGAGCATCGCAAGACGACGAACGATCCGACCGCAGCGATGGTTGAAATGGCGACACCCCCTGGAGCGCTTCGGATCGGGCTGGCACACGGTTCTATCACGGAGTTCGGAGCGTCTGGCGAGAGTTCGAACCTAATCCCTCCCGATCGGGCGAAGTCTGCGGGGTTGGACTATCTCGCGCTCGGGGACTGGCACGGTTTCCTGACCGTTGGCGATAGGACTGCCTATAGTGGCACGCCGGAGATCGATAGGTTCGGGCGGGATGAACCCGGCGCGTGCATCTCCGTGGATCTGCGGTCCGAAGAACCTCCGCAGCTCCAAAGGATCGAGACTGGCCGTTACCGTTGGATCTCACGCCGATGGAATGTCGCGAACGAAGAGGAGCTTGAAAGGGAGATCGCTACGCTGAGGACGGAGGCGCGCCTTTCCGATGTGCTGTTGTCACTCGATCTGACGGGGGTGGCGAGCCTTTCCGACCGTGTCTCTATGTTGACCCTCTTGGAGAACCGACTGGCGCACGAGTTGCGCAACCTCGATCTGGATACTGATGAGCTTATTGCCCAGCCCACGTCGGACGACATCGCGAGGATCGAAGTTCAGGGGGCCCTTGCCGGTGCCACTGCTGCACTGCAATCCCAAGCGGATACCAACGGCCCGGATGCGCAGATTGCGGCGGCGGCTTTGGAGCGTCTGTATGTCGAAGCCCTTCGATTTGACGCGGAGGTGTCGAAATGATCATCAAAAGTCTAGAGGTTGCGAACTTCCGCAAGTTCCGCGATCCCCTTCGCGTCGAGGGCTTCACCGACGGTCTCAACGTCGTTGTCGAGCCCAACGAGACGGGTAAATCGACCTTGCTGGAAGCCCTCCGTGCTGCGTTTTTCGTTCGATACTCTGCCAAAACCGAACTGGTGCGGTCCTATGTTCCGATCGGTGACGACGTCGCGCCAAGAGTGTCGGTTGGCTTCCACATCGGAGAGGATGCCTGGACGCTCGAAAAGCAGTTTATGAAGTCGGCGTCCGTCCGCCTCTCCGGGGCCAGCGGCCGCAAGGAGAGCGATGCCGCTGAGGAGGCGCTGCAAGAGCTGCTGGGGTTCGAGCGGGGTAACAATAGGGGGACTGACCCGGAAACCCGCGGTCCGCTCGGCCTACTTTGGGTGGAGCAGGCCACTGCGCTGGCGGTCGAGAATCCGAACCGCATCGTGCGTGACACGGTCAGGGGCGTCCTTGAGGCCGAAGTGGGGGCGGTTACGGGAGGCCGTCGGTTCGATGCGATCCGGTCCAACGTTGAGACCGCATATTCCGCACTTAGAACTCCCTCAACCGGGAAGTCGAAGGGCGATCTGGCCGCTGCCGAAACACGGCTCGCCGACGCGATCGCAGCGCGCCAAGCTGCCGAAGCCGTGTTTCGCGACTATGAGGGCACGCTTGCCGACCTCGAAACTGCGAAGTCACGCTTGAAGATCTTGGAGCGCGATCTCGTCGATCCCGAGGCGGTCGAGCAGCGTCGCAAACTCGAGGACGATCTGAAGACCGCTGAAACGGCAGCGCTTCGACATTCGGCTGCCGAGGCGCAGCTCGGTCAGGCTGATGCTATCGTGACAACCGCTTCGGCGGCGATGCGGCGCCTTGACGCTGCTGAGGGCCGGCTGAACTCTGCCAGAAAAGCCCTCGAGACGGCGAAAGGATCGCTGGAAGAGGCTCGCTCCAACGCCGAGAAGTTGAGCGAGGAGGAGAGGGCTCTGCGTCAGGCGCTCGATGATGCCAGACAGGAGACGGAAGAGCATGAGTTGGCACTGGCGGGTGCTCGTGATCGTGCCCGTATATTTGCCACGGCTGCTGGAGCACGCAGGGCGATCGATGCTCGGCGTGCGCTTGACGATCTCGAGGCTCGGGAGAGGGAGCTGAAGCAGGCATCGGCGGATCGGATCGATGCCGATGAGCTCGGGAAGGTTGCTGAATACGAGTTGGCCGCGATCCAGGCGCGGGCGCGGTTCGAAGCCGGCGCCGTCAAGGTCGAGGTGGAATTGAACGAAGGCTCTGCCCTTCGGATCGACGGTGAAACCGTGGAGGTAACCAGCATCGAGGTCTTGAAGGCCACCCGGTTTGAACTGGGGACTGCTGGTAGCGTGACCGTTCGTCCCCCAGAGGGGGCAAGCCTTAGCATCGAAGCGGACTTGGCTGCAGCGGACGGAGAGCGTGACGCTGCCCTGAGGCGGCTTGGGATCAGATCGCATTCCGAGGGCATCACGCGAAACGAGCGTGCGGCAGCGGCCGAACGGGAACTCGTGGCTCTGCAAAAGCAGATCGCGTCTGCGTGCCCTGGTGACGCGTCGATCGCGCTGGCGCCTGGTGCTGATGCACTGAAGGCGTTCGTTGCGTCTCTGGGCGAGGATCTCATCGATGCGGTCGCGCCGGTGGACGACATCGCTGCCCTCGAAGGGGCGGTGACGGAGGCCAAGCTGTCTGAGGCGACCGCATCTGGCCGACGTGAGGATGCAAGGGAGGCGCTGTCGAAGGCGGAACGCGTCAAGGCGACGGCTGATGCCGATCACGGAAGTGCGCATCGCGAGATGGAAGCGGCGAGCGAGAACCTCCGGACTGTGACCGATGCTGGCGACCGGGAGAAACTGGCAGCGGACCTTCAGTCCGCGCAGCGCGATCGGACTGCCAAGTTCGAATCTGCGGAGAAGGCGAAAGCGGGGACCGAGGCATTCGATCCTGAGGCCATCCGTCGGCGCATCGATAACATCGATCGCGCTGCGCGGCGGGCCGGAGAGGAGCGTCTCGAACTCACCGCATCGATCGCAGCGCTCGAAGCCGCAGTTGCAAGGGAGGGAACAAGCGGGCCTGCAGGAAGGATGGCGGAGGCGCGTGAGAATGAGGAGGCCGCAGCGGCTTCCCTCGAGCGCCTCAGGCGCGAGGCGGATACGCTCGACATGCTGCGGAAAGCCCTGACGCAGGCGGCGGACGAGGCTTCTAGGACGTTCCTAGCACCCGTGACGGCACGTGCGGGGCGCTACATTCAGCAACTTCTGCCGGGCAGCGATTTGTCGTTCAACGAAGAGCTCGGGCTCGCTGGGGTGACACGGGCTGGGATCGACGAGGCGTGTGGCGACCTTAGTCGGGGAACACAGGAGCAATTGGCGATCCTGACTCGTCTGGCATTCGCAGACCTGCTGTTGGAGGATGGAGCACCGATTTCCCTCATACTGGATGATCCATTGGTCTATTCGGACGACATCCGGCTGGAGACGATGACGGACATCCTGCAGGAGGCGTCCAAACGGATGCAGGTCATCTTGCTAACTTGCAGGTCCAAGGCATTTCGTCATGTCGAAGCTAACCGGATCGTGCTCAGATGAGCTTGGGAATGCCGACCCGCAGTCGGTTTGCGATCTCGTTCACCGAAGCTGAAGAGGCCTTAGTCGCGCGGATTGATTTCCGTCGGCACAACCCGACCACTCGGGAAGCTCGCACCGCGTATGAAGGAAACCTGGAGCCGATACCCCGCCTACTGTCGTCGCTCAGCGAACGGAATGCCATTCCCGCGCAGCGCGTGAGCTACTGGACCGATCCAGAGTTTCGGACGGGCCGCCTGAAAGGCTCGCGTGAGCAGCTATTCGCTAGGAACGGAACGGTAGGCGAGGAAGCGTTCGTGCATTTTGGTTTCCTACCGACGCTCCATTACTTCCTCTTCGGGGTGAATCTTCCGGTCGCCGTGATTGCCGCCTTCGAAGCCGAGGTGGGGGATCCCCGATGGGCCTCGCTCGACGACGCGCTCGAGCATGGGAGGTGCGCCCGGGATCTTGTTAGTCAGTACTGCCTCAATCCGTCCGACGCGGGCGACGAATTTTTCAAGCTGGCGTTAGATCTCGGATTGTGGGTACAGACGGCCCTCAGGATAGAGCAGATTGTAAGACATAATCGATAGGCGATCTTGTGCTTTCATTAGGCCGTTTGGCGTCCCGCGTCGACGAGCTGGCTCTATATAGCTCGTTGTGGTTGATAGCTTGCCGGAAAGCTGCCTGTCCGCACCTAGGAATCCGGAAATCGGCGCTGAATGGCAAAGAAGGGTCGACGGACGACGGGCAAATCGTGGGACATTCCTGCCGATCAGAACGGAGATCTCGAACGGCAGGTTTTTTTGAAAGCAGACGTACGCCGCTTGCCTGCCGGCGCTGCAAAAGGGCACAGGTCCGAGAGGCTTCGCGCTAGCTCTTCGGCGGCCCGATCAGGTATTGAGTGTCCGTCACCTTATCAATCCAAGTCACATTTTTCCCGTCGATCGCTTCCTGAACAGCGACATGGGTCATCCCTTGCGTCGGCGTCGCACCATGCCAATGCTTTTTGTCGGCGGGGAAAAGCAGGATGTCACCTGCTTGAAATTCGACGATCGGCTCACCTTCAACCTGCGTCCAGCCCACACCCGCGGTAACTATCAGGGTTTGGCCGATCTGAGGTCGCCAACGCGTGCGACACCGCGCGTTTCGATCCGGTCTTCTTTCGGTATGGCAGCGAGCATTAGGCCCTGTTCGCCAAGCTGCGAGGCGAAATCGCCGTGGTGCGCGCAACGCCGGAAAACGACGATACGCTGGGCAACGCGTCTTCCTTAATTGGCGCTGCGCCACATCGGGATATGGCGGAGCGATCGCTGATCGAGCGAAGCCCACGAAAATTCCGGGTCACTGAGACAAATCAGCAGAAGGTAAAGGAGCGGTAGTCTACAATCCTTCTTGCAGGGCGGCACCAACATCGCGGTTGCGAGTTCTGCCTGTCATGAAATTGAATATTCACGCACATCTCGACTACGAGTTTCGCGAGCCCACGGACGTGCTGCTGCAGGTCGAGGCAGCCGATATTCCAGAGCAAGCGATCGACTGGACCAATCTGGTCCTGCCCCAGGCGGATCACATCGCAAGAGTCCCAGCGCAGGATTGCATAGGCGAACGAATCTGGCTCCGTATCGTAGGCAAGATGGTGGTGGATTATCGCGCTACAGTCATAATAAATCGGAATTTGGCGGACTGCCGGACATTGCCTAAGGTACCCCCGCATCAGCTGCCTGGCGAAACCGTGCCTTACCTGCTTTCCTCTCGCTACTGCGAAGCCGACCGTTTCTACAGCTTCGTTGATGCTGAGTTCGGGGCACTCGAGGGAGGCGAGCTGATCGTGGCCATGCGGGACTGGGTGCATCGTCATCTACGCTATGTGCCGGGATCCAGTGATGTGATGACGACGGCGGCCGATACGTTCATTTCTCGACGCGGTATATGCCGCGACTATGCCCATCTCCTGATCACATTAGCGCGTGCGGCCGGAATTCCTGCCCGGATCGCGAGCGTGTACGCTCTTGGAGTTGATCCTCCTGACTTTCATGCCGTGGCGGAGATCTTCCTGGGAGGAGAATGGCATCTTGTCGATGCCACCGGAATGGCCCGAGAGGCTGGCATGGCAAAAATAGGGGTTGGCCGCGATGCAGCAGACGTCGCCTTCCTGACGGCGTTCGGAGAGGCGCAACTGATAGATCAGTATGTGGCGGTCGAACCGCATCTGTCCTGAGCATTCTCAGGCTATGCGACAATGGTGAAAGGCCTGACGCTTGCGATGGCAGGCCGGGACTAGGAGATCAGATGACCGGCGCTGCTATCCTGGTTCGTCAAGGGCAGCGATCGATATTTCACGCAGCGACGCCGCTCATCAGTCCGATCCCGTCGACTTTCTGGAGGAGAGCAACACAATTCTCGAAGCTGGACGAGGCCACGTACAGGTGACTGCCATCAGCGTGGCGGATGCTGAGTTCCCAAAGCATGTCGGTCGAGACGCAAAGTCGGCGCGCTTCGTCATTTTCGAACTGGACAGTCTCACCCCGACGCTCCCGGTCCAAAAGATGCCGCGCCACGGTTGTTCGCATATCACGATGGGCGTTACAGCGAATCTCGATAGTATCGACGCGGTTGGCGAACCATTGCAGTGTCCAGGACTCAAATACCACGAGCGTCTCCAGTGGGGGAAGGCTGAGCAGTCAGTGAGACGCGCGGTCTGGCTTCTTGTTCCACAATTATTCGGAACGTTTATCGAGGTTAATAAGAAAGGGTTCATGGGCAAATAACCGGTGCGCCGGGACGACCTCGTCGAGCACAAGATGCGTGTCCTGCCACCATTGAGCTGAAGGTAGATCGCCAGTAGCTCCAACTGTGGCTGCCGCGCGGATCATAACCGCGCACGTCAGGTGCACGTCGTTATGGCTGCGTGTGAAGGCAAGAACGTGGCCAGCCCTTAGCCCTTCGACCAGCACGGGCTTGTAAGCTCCGGACGCGAACAGCTCGGGGTTGTCGCGGCGCATCGACAAAAGCCGGTAAACAAGCTGCAGCTTACCGTCTCCGCCGACGTTGCGCATTGCGAGCAGTGCTGTGCGTCGCGCAAAATCTACAGCCCGTCGATTGTCAGGGTCGACCAGGCTGAGATCTTCCAATTCACATCCCTGATAGATGTCAGGGACGCCCGGTAGGCAGAATTTGAGCGTCGTCTGGACCAGACTGTTGATCCGCGAAGCAGGAGCGATTTGCTTGACGAACTGCGCCAAGTTGCTCGCGAAATTCTGGTCGGCCAGTAGATTGGAAACCAGCCGGGCCGCCTTCTTCTCATAATCAAGATCCGGATCCTCCCAGCTTGATCGTAGGCGGGCCTCTCGCAGCGATTTCTGCTGCCAGGCGAGGATGCGCTCCTCGAAGCGGGGGGACGTGGCTTCATCTGACCAGGCACCGAATAAGGTCTGGAAAAGCTGATAGCGATCAGCGGGGTGGACGTTATGCCCGTGCTCATCGGTGAGAGTGTTCCACTGCTGGACGCGGTCCGCCCACAGCTCGGGAATGGCGCTCAAGGTGGCGATGCGCGCGCGACTATCCTCGCCTCGTTTATGGTCGTGGGTCGCAGTTGCCAGCATCGCTCCTGGAAAATCGCGCGCGCGGGCCATCACCCGGCGGTGGAATTCGGCTGGCGAAATCGCAAACTGCTCAGGCGCCGATCCGACCTCGTTGGCCGACAGGAGAGGCGCTCGGCGATAAAAGGCGGTGTCCTCGACACCCTTGGCTGCGATGGGCGCCGAGAGCTGCTGGAATTTGCGAACGGCCTCGGCAGCAAAATCTGCGCTGCCGGGGCCGTCGCCCGCAAGCCAGGCAAGGATTTGCCGGGCCACCGGTCCTTCGCCCGGCGCCAGCTGCGACCGCGCTGCTTCCCATGCGTCCGCCCGCGCAACCGCATCGCTAGCGGGGGCGGAGCGCCCGTCGCCATAGGTGCGATAGACCGGAAAAGCCTGCAACAGGCAAGCGATCGAACGGCGGAGCATTGGCGTCGTCCATGCTTCAATCATGGGCTGGCCGCTGCTCGATGCAAGCATTCTAAATGCTTCCACACAGGCGGCCAGTTGCGCCTCGAACTGCCAGTCGAGCATGTCGCGCTTCGCCTGCCGGACCACCTTCTGCGGATCGGCATGATCGGTATCGAGCGCCACCCAGAGGCGCGCGAGCGGCGCCTCGCCTGCAGGGTCGTGCAGCAGGGCCATGATGTCGCGCATGAAATCATAGCCGCTCGTCCCGTCTACACCCCAGTCTGTGGAGAGAGCTTCCTGCGCCCCGAGAATCTTCTCAACCAAGATGATGGCGCCGGGACGTATGGCATCCATGCGGGCGCGGAGCTGGCGGCAATAGCCCGCCGGATCGGACAGGCCATCGACATGGTCGATCCGCAGGCCGTCGATCAGGCCCTGGCGATACAGGCGGAAGTAGAGCGCATGGGTATTTTCGAAAACGGACGGCTCCTCGACCTTGAGGCCGGCCAGTTCGTTGATAGAAAAGAAGCGGCGCCAGTTCAGCAGGTCGTTGGCGGCGCGCCATGGGACGAGGGCGTAATGCTGAGCATGGGCGATCGTCGCTACATCGCCTTCCAGCGGCCCATCGGGGCGCAGGGGCAGCTTCTGCTCTCCATAGAGGAGGAGATGTGCTTCGCCCTGCGATCCCAAGACCAGATCACCCTGGGCGATGACGTCAGCCAATGGGGCTCCCAATATCGGCAGGATCAAAGGCCCATTCCAGTCGATATCGAAGTAGCCGGCGTAGGGGCTGGCGTGGCCCAGCCGCAGAATGTCGTACCACCATGGGTTCTCGCCGCCCGCCACGCCCATATGGTTGGGAACGATGTCGATGATGATGCCCATGTCATGGGCACGAAGGGCTGCGACGAGCCTGCGGAAGTCGTCCTCGCCGCCCAGTTCGGGATTGATCCCGGTCGGGTCGACGACATCATAGCCATGTGTCGAGCCGCTGCGCGCCGTCGTAATCGGCGAGGCATAAAGGTGACTGATGCCCAGATCCGCCAGATAGGGAACGATCGCCTCGGCTGCTTTGAAAGGAAAATCCTTTGTTAGCTGCACCCGATAAGTCGCGCGCGGCGTCATGGCTGATCCTCCTGCAACAGGGCGGCTGCCGGACGGGCCTTGGTCAGGCAGGCGATGCGCCGCTGAACCGCAGGCTCGGCCAGCAAAGCGTTGATCGGTGCCGGGAGGCGGCGACGCCAGTTGGGATGCTCGGTTCTGGTGCCAGGGAGGTTGGTCTGTTCGACAAGGCCGGCCAAATCCTCCATGGGAATCAGCAGGAGCGGCGCAGCTGACCCGGCCAGAAAGCTCAAGGCGCGCTCGATCACGGGCGTCGGATCGTCGTCGCTCGGCTGCGGCGCTCCCGATCCGATGGCCTGCCATAGCTTACTGCGTGCCTTGGCGCGTTGCGCCTGTGTCTCTCCGCCTCGATTGAGCGTGCGGTTCCAATCCAGGTCGCGGCCGGTCCACCAGCCTGCGATTGTCGCGATATCATGGGTGCTGCTCATGGCGACGGATCCTGGAGGATAGGCGGAGGCGTCGAGAAATCCCTTCTCGTCGCGCGTAAAGGGTAGGACGGTCATGCCGTAAATGCCCGCCTCTTCCAGCGCCTCGCCAAAGCCGGAGGGGCGGGTGCCCAGATCCTCGGCGATGACGACCGCGTTGGCGCGCCAGGCCTCCAGCTTCAAGAGGCGCAGCAGGTCTATGAACGGATAAGTGAGATAGGCCCCCTCGCTCGCCGGACGGCCCTGCGGGATCACCCAGAGCCGCTGCAGCCCGAAGACGTGGTCGATGCGAATGCCGCCGTCTTGCGGCAGATTGGCGCGCAGCATCGCGATGAAGGGGGCAAATCCCCGATCAGCGAGACCTTGCGGACTGTAGCTGGTGAGCCCCCAATCCTGTCCCTGTGGCCCAAGTGGATCGGGCGGTGCACCGATGCTCAGCCCCTGGAGAAACAGGCCGGGATCGCCGCGCGCTTCCTCCCCCTGCGGATCGACGCCGACCGCAAGATCGGCGATGATGCCGATAGCCATGCCCGCATCCCGCGCGGCGCGCTGGACGGCTTCGAGCCCGGCCCGCGACCGCTCCTGGGCGAAATGTTCGAAGTTTCCCGCCTCTCTTTCCGCTTCATCATCCAGTGCGGTGCGCGCGAACGCCTCCTCAAGAGCGGCCAGCCTGGCCGGGCCGACGACATCCCAGTCTATCAGAGCTGCCGAGGGCGACACGCCGGCTGTCTCAAGGGGGGCAAGCAGCGCATTGAGCTCAATCCGGCTCGACGGAGAGTAGGGGGCGAAACGGCTGGGGTCGGCCAGCGACAGCGCATGGACCGGGCTCAGCGCCACAGCATCCGCGCCAAAAGACCCCAGCTGTGCCACCGCGTCGGCTAGCAGGCCAAAATCACCAAAGTCCTTATCTTCGCCGCGCAGCGACGGGATCTGGATCGTGACGCCCCAGCCACGTCTTTTTATGGCCGGGCAGCGGACAGGGGCTGCCGCAAGAAGGATGCTGCCGTCATCATAGTCCGCGCGGTAATAGCCCGGGCGCGAAAGGCCGCGCCCCGGATCGATTTCGATCACCTCGCCCGTGTCGGTTCGAAGCGTGCGTACGCCCTCGGGCAGAGCGAGCGGTTCCCCGCAATCCACTGTGATGAGGGCAGGGCGGACCGAACGCCGCTCATGAAGCGCCGCACGCGCGATAGTGATGGCGGCCTCGTCCCCATTCCCGAGCCCCAGCCCAAGTCCAAGCGCGGACAGGATTTCACGCAGGCTTTCGTCGCTCACCTGTCGCTCCTCGCCATCCGCGTCGGTCCAGAGGCGCGCTATGCCCGCCTCCTGCGCAAGCTGATGGAGCAGCGTCATCATGGGAGATCGATCCAGACGGCGCAGCTGGCAGGGCCACCTGGCGTTCCCGCGGCAAATGCCGGCTCCTCTCGCATGGAAACATCGACCGGCAGATCGCCAAGATTTAAAAGGATAGAAAGAAGATGCCCGTCGCCCAGCCGCCAAACCGCCTGGACAGCGCTTTGGGTCAGGACGGTCGCTTCAAGGGCGTGCGCGCCGGCGATGCCCGGCACGATTGCGCGGTGGCGCAGTGTCAGGAGCGTCTTGTAGAAGCGGCGCCATTCGGCCTCGTCAGGCCCCTCCACTATCCGGCCCATGTCGAAGGTTTCGCGGGCGTTGGGATCAGGAATGCGCGCGCGGGCGTCCTGACTGGCGAAGGCGGAAAAGTCCTTGAACTCGCGGCGTCGGCCCTCGCGTACGGCGTCGGCTAGTTCGTCATGGAAATCGGTGAAGAAGAGGAAGGGGCTGGTCGCGCCGGCCTCCTCCCCCATGAACAGCAGGGGGATGTGCGGCATGAGCAGCAGGAGCGTCGTCGCGGCTTTCAGCCGTTCCGGCGATGTCAGCGCGATCAGCCGCTCGCCCAGCGCGCGATTGCCGGTCTGGTCGTGATTTTGCAGGAAGGCGATGAAGGCGGATGGGGGGAGATGCGCGCTAGGCGTCCCGCGTAGCTTGCCCTGCTGATGGGGCGATGGATCACCCTGATAGATGAAGCCTTCCATAAGACATCGCGCGAGCCTGTGCGCCGGGCGCTCGGCGAAATCCTCATAATAGGCGTCACGTTCGCCGGTCAAAAGGACGTGCATGACGTTGTGGAAATCGTCATTCCATTGGGCATCATAGCGCCGGGGCCCCAGGCGGCCTGCATCGTTGCGCTCATTTTCCAGCATCAGGTGAATGTGGCGCCCGGGCGTCGCGGCGCGCAGGTCGTGCGCCAGCGCGTCGAGAAACGCGTCGTCGCCGATCGCATGGACCGCATCGAAGCGCAGCCCATCGAAGGCATAGTCATTGAGCCACATCAGCGCATTTTCGCGGAAAAAAGCCGCGACCGGCGGACGATCGACCGCCACCGCGCCACCCCAGGGCGTGTGGCGTTCAGCATGGAAGAAGGGCGCGGCATAGGCGCCCAGATAATTGCCGTCCGGGCCGAAATGATTGTAAACGACGTCGAGGAAGATCATGAGACCCAGGTCATGCGCGGCGTCGATCAGGGCACGCAGATCCGCAGGACTTCCATAGGCCTCGGCCGGCGCAAAGGGCAGGACGCCGTCATAGCCCCAGTTGCGCGATCCACCAAAAGCGTTGACCGGCATCAATTCGATCGCGGTGACGCCCATGGCGGCCAAACCGGGCAGTCGGTCAGCCACGCCGGCAAATCCGCCGCACAGGCCGGCATGCAGCTCATAGATGACGGCTTCTTCCCAGGGGCGACCCGTCCAGCCGGTGGCAGGCGGCGATATCGGGGTGACGACGCTCCAGCCATGGACACCGCCAGCCTGGCGGCGCGACGCGGGATCAGGGACTGCAAGGTCGGGGGCAAGGCGGAAGCGATAATGGCTGTCCTCGCTGACCCTGGTCTCGATACAGAACCAGCCATCATCAGCGGGCTCCATCGGCAAGGTCGCTCCGCCCTCGATTTCGAGCGACACGCTTTGTCGGTCGGGTGCCCAGAGCGCGAAACGCCAGCGTCCCCCACCGACGTCGGTTGGGCCCCATTGGGTCATGGTTGCGGCCTTTCACCCAGCCAGCAGACCAGCACCGCGGAGTGGGCCTCGACCCGGTAATCGTCGCCGATCTCGAAGGGCTCCCGCTCCGGCTGCGCGCTGTCGATCAGCACTTGCCGCGGCGCCGAGGGGGCGGGGATGGTGAAGTCGATGGCGTCTCCGCTCGCATTGAGGAGCAGTGTCAGCGCGTCGACCCGCCCATCCTCCAGCAGGGTCGCCCGCCGCATGACGAGCGCGCGTCCTTCGGGATTATCCCAGTCCTCCCGGGACAGTTGCTGCCCGCGCTCGTCCCACCATTCGATGTCGTTGATGCCGAACCCCGGAGAATTTTGCCCGTAGAGAAAGGTCGATGCGCGCAACACCGGATGAGCCTTGCGCAGGGCGATCAGCCGCGCGGTGAAGGCGAAGAGGGCTTTGCCTTCCTCTCCCTCCATCAACGACCAGTCGAGCCAGCTGATGTCATTATCCTGGCAATAGGCATTGTTATTGCCGCCCTGGCTGCGGCCAAACTCGTCGCCGGCCACGAGCATCGGCGTACCGAGCGAGGCGAGCAGAGTCGTGAGCATGGCTCGTCTTACCTTGCCTCTCGTGGCTAGGATGACCGGCTCCTTGGTCGGTCCTTCCGCGCCCCAGTTGCGCGAAAGATTATTGTCATGGCCGTCGCGATTATCCTCGCCATTGACCTCGTTGTGCCGCTCTTCATAAGAGACGAGGTCAGCGAGGGTGTAGCCATCATGGCTGGTGAGAAAATTGACGCTCGCCCAGGGGCGACGCGCGCGACGATCAAACAGGTCACCCGATCCTGAAAGCCGGGCGGCCAGATCGGCGCGTTGCCCGGGATCGCCTCGCCAGAAGCGCCGCGCGGTATCGCGATATTTGTCGTTCCATTCGGCAAATCCGGGCGGGAAATTGCCGAGCTGATAGCCGCCCATACCTACGTCCCATGGCTCGGTGATGAGCTTGAGGCGGCCAAGGATCGGATCCTGGCGCAGTACGTCGAAGAGACCCGCATTGGGGTCGAAACCATGATCGGTCCGACCCAGTGTCAGCCCGAGGTCAAAGCGGAAACCGTCGATCCCGAAGCTTGTGGCCCAGTAGCGCAGCGAGTCGGCCACCATCTGGATCACGCGGGCCTGGGTGAGCTTGAAGGTGTTGCCGGTGCCGGTGTCATTGAGGCAGTAGCGCGGGTCCTCGGGTAGCAGCCTGTAATAGGTCGCATTGTCGATTCCGCGCCATGATAGTGTCGGGCCAAGCTCGCTGCCCTCGCAGCTATGATTATAGACGACGTCCAGGATCACCTCGATCCCGGCCGCGTGCAGCCGCCGCACTGCGACGCGCAATTCGTCATGGCTATCGCCGGAAAAATAGCTTGGCTCGGGCGCAAAGAAGCTGAGGCTGTTATAGCCCCAATAGTTGCGCAGGCCTTTTTCCAACAGGAAGCGATCCTGAGTGAAGGCGTGGATCGGCATCAGTTCCAGGGTTGTGATGCCCAGCCGCTTCATATGGTCGATGACCCTGGGATGAGCGAGCGCCGCAAACGTCCCGCGCTCCTGCGCGGGCGCCGCCTCCAGCAGCTTCGTCAGGCCCTTCGCATGCGCCTCATAGATCACTGTCTCCGACCAAGGGACATTGGGGCGGACATCGCGCGACCAGTCGAAACTGTCATGGGTGACGACGGCCTTGGGCATGGCGCTGGCACTGTCGCGTCGATCGAACCCCAGATCCTTGCGCCGGCCTCGAACCGGATAGCCGTGCAGCACGTCATTCCATTTGATGCTGCCCGACACCCGCCGGGCATAGGGATCGAGCAGCAGCTTGTTGGGATTGAAGCGATGGCCCTGCTCAGGCGCGTAAGGGCCATGGACACGGTAGCCATAAAGGAGGCCCGGCCGCGCATCGGGCAGATAGCCGTGCCAGACTTCATCGGTACATTCCGGCAAGGTCAGCCGGGCGATTTCCTTGCGGCCTCGCGGATCGAACAGGCAAAGTTCGATCCGATCGGCATTGGCGGAAAAAATGGCGAAGTTGACGCCGAGCCCGTCGAAGCTCGCGCCAAGAGGATAGGGTGATCCGCTCTCGAGGCGGTCAGGATGCTGGCTCAATGCGGCTCGGTCCTGTCATGGCGGGGGCGGACGAGAACCAGCGGGATCAGTTTTTGCTTTAGGCACTTTCGTCCTGGTGAGCGCCTTTGCCGCTGCTCCTGTCGCTACGGGAGGGGGAAGTTCGGCCAGCTTGTCGACCTGCGCCACTTCTTCGGTGGCCTGGCGCCAATGGTCTTCGGCAAGCCCTTCAGGATGACCCTGCGCTTCCCAGATGGCATGGGCCCGTACCCGAATGCGGTCGTCTAGATCGTCCTGCATGCAGTCCTCCATCCGATACCGCAATGCGCGGCCAGTCATAAATGCGCAGGAAGCCCATTGGATGCAGCGACTGATGCAGATCAGCGAGAATTTTTGTTGCGCTGCAACCGGCATAACTTTAGCTCGTTGAGCGGCGGCCTCCGTTCAAGGATTTGCCATGGCTCCGCGCACGCTGCTTCAATTCTTTCACTGGTATTATCCCGCCGATGGCTCGCTCTGGAATGAAGTGGCCAAGGCCTCTTGCGAGCTTGCTGCAATGGGCGTGACGGATGTCTGGCTACCGCCAGCCTACAAGGGCGCATCCGGACAGCAGTCGGTGGGCTATGACAGCTACGACCTATTCGACCTTGGCGAGTTCGACCAGAAGGGAGCGATCGCGACCCGCTATGGCGATCGGACCGGATTGGAACGCGCGACGAAGGCCCTGCGTGACGCCGGTGTCGGCGTGATTCTCGATGTTGTCTTCAATCACAAGATTGGCGCGGACGAGGCCGAGCCTGTGCGCGTACGCCGGGCCAACCCAGACGATCGCAACCAGATCGAGGACGAGGCTTTCGAGGCTCATGCCTGGACGCGCTTCACCTTCCCGGGCCGACAGGGCCAATATTCAAAATTCCTGTGGGACAGCCGATGCTTCACCGGCGTCGATCATGTCGAGCAGCCGGACGAGGATGGCGTGTTCCGCTTGGTGAACGAATATGGCGATGGAGAATGGCATGACGAGGTCGACGGCGAGAACGGCAATTATGACTATCTCATGGGCGCCGACGTCGAGTTCCGGAATCACGCGGTTTATGAGGAGCTGAAATATTGGGGGCGGTGGATCGCCGAGCAAGTGCCTTGCAACGGCTTTCGCCTGGACGCGGCGAAGCATATACCCGCCTGGTTCTTTCGCGACTGGGTTGGCCATATGCGCGAGAGAGTCGATCCCGAACTTTTTGTGGTCGCGGAATATTGGCATCCCGACATGGCGGCGCTTGGCCAATATCTTGAGCAGGTCGACCGGCAGCTGATGCTGTTCGACGTGGCGCTGCATCACCGCTTTCACGAGGCGTCACGCGCCGGTGGCGACTTTGACCTTCGCACCCTGTTCGATGACACGCTTGTCGCTGCGATGCCAGACCATGCCGTGACGATCGTCGGCAACCATGACACGCAGCCCTTGCAGGCACTGGAGGCGCCGGTCGAAGACTGGTTCAAACCGCACGCCTATGCCCTGATCCTCATGCGCGAGCAGGGGACGCCCTGCCTCTTCCATCCCGACCTCTATGGCGCGCGATACAGCGACACAGGGGGCGACGGTGAGATGCATGACATAGTGATTGCTCCTGTTGATTGCCTTCCACGGCTAGTCCAGGCGCGGCAGCGCTTCGCTCATGGCGCGCAGACGGACATTTTTGACGACCCGCACTGCCTGATGGTCGTGCGGCATGGCACTCACGAGCAAACTGGCGCCATACTCATTCTTACGAACCGTGACAGTATCGAAAAGACGGTGGAACTGGGTAGCGATCATGCCGACGCTGCCTTTGTCGACTATCTTGGGTATTGCGACGAAGAGCGTGTCGCGGACGGGGAGGGGCGATTGACGGTGCGGGTGGCGCCGGGATCCGTCAGCTTGTGGGTACGCAGCGACGCGCTTGCCTGAACGGTAGATCGACTGAGAACTGCCCTGTTATCGCCTCCTTCAAAGAGGATAGGCGGAACACAGCCTCGATGTGCGGAAGCTGTGTCTTTTCGCTATCTCGTTCGAGCGCGATAGAGAAGCTGCTTAGCGACTTTCAAACAACTGGACCTCCGCCAGGCGTCAGCAGCTAAACTTTCATCGGTCGCGCAATTCATGCCCCAGCAGAACGCAATCATCCGATACCCATGGCGCCCCTGCTCGCCCAGCGCTGGCGGGAGCTCCAGGTCAACGCTTCTGTCTGGCGGCACGCGCTCGGTTGCGGAAAGACGCAGCGCGTTGTTTAAATTCGGCAATCAAGGAGCTGTCGTCGCCGTTTCGAACTGCATCTTCAGCCATAATTTGGGCATCCGCGGCCAATTGCAGATAGCGATAATAGCCTTCGTCTGTTTTGGACATTCGCCTGGCAAATTCGTCGAGAATGGCTTGCTGCTCACCGCTTAGATCGCTCAGATCGACAATAGCGGCCCGCGCGCGAACCAGATCGTCGTCACGCATTGCAGCAGCTACCGCCGCAGATTTCAAATGATCGTGCATCCGATCGCTATAACATTCTGCTAGTAGGAACGTCGCATAATAAAATTGATCTCGATCAGCGTATGCGAGACTGCAGGGGTATGGTGGCCGCCTCGTCAACCGCCATGCCCTTTCGAATAGCAAAAGCCGACATCGATATGCCGTTTTCGCGCGCAACCATGAGCGCCCGGCGCCCGTCTGACATCTTCAATTCACGCAGCTTTTTGACCATCGATCGTATGAACCCGTTTGACTTGGTTTGTATCCACCCGTTTCGTCTTGCAGTGTCAGCCAGTCCGAATTCGTGAGTCTTCTGTCGGCCAAGGCGCCCCGTAGGCATCAGTAAATTGAGACCGCCCTCGGCCTTGGGAACGCTGTCCACCGGAGAAAGTTATCGGGAGATCGAATTGGAGACGATCATGGCTGCACGACCTTATTGGAAAGGCCAGATAAGACTGGCCTTGGTTTCGATTCCCGTCGAAATCTATTCGGCGACCAGGAGCGGAGCCACCATCGCGTTCAATCAAATTCACGAGCCATCGGGCAAGCGCATCAAATATGAAAAGGTCGTGCCCGGCATCGGCCCGGTCGATCTCGACGAGATCGTCAAAGGCTTTGAATATGCCAAGGGCGAATACGTCCTTCTCGATGAGAAGGAGATCGAGGGCGTCAAGCTGGAGAGCAAGAAGACGCTCGAACTGACCCAGTTTGTCGATAGCCACGACATCGACGCGATCTATTTCGAAAAGCCCTATTATGTCGTGCCAGCCGACGACCTCGCTGAGGAAGCCTTCATCGTGCTGCGGGAGGCGCTCCGGCGCAGTCGGAAGATAGGACTTGGTCAGCTTGCGATGCGAGGGCGGGAATATGTCGTCAGCATCAAGGCCTGCGGCCGCGGAATGGTCATGGAAACCCTGCGTTATGCGGACGAGGTCAATAAGGCGGCGAGTTATTTCCGCGAGATCGGCGATGGCGATCCCGATGACGAACTCCTCGATCTCGCTACCACATTGATCGACAAGAAGACCGGCAAGTTCGACGCCAGCGACTTCCATGACCGCTACGTCGATGCGCTCAAGGACCTGATCGAGCGAAAGAAGAAGGGAAAAACCCTCAACATCGACGCGGACGACAGTGAAGCCGATCCGCGCGGCAGCAACGTCGTTGATCTGATGGCTGCGCTCAAGAAATCGTTAGGCAGCGGCGATTCCAAGTCCGCAACGAAGAAGGCACCTGCCAAGAAGGCAGCCAAGAGCGCCGATAAAAAGCCGGCTGCCAAGTCCCCGGCGAAGACGACGACACGCAAGCGGGCGTAATTTCATGACCGATCTGATTTGCAATATGTCGGGCAGAGACGATGATGAGACTGCGTTCGCAGAGGGCGCGATTACGCTCTGGAGCAATCTGGTGGCGCTGATCGGCACACATTTGCTCGAAACCGGCATGCCACGTCAGGAAGTGCTCGATATGCTGACGATGCTCCACGAAACCAATGAGGAGACCGTGCGATCGCCCCGCGCACGCGCCATTGCAGGACAGCATTTGATGTCGGTCTATCGGGTGCTCGGAGAGACCTGACGGTCCTTATCCGTCGGGCCAAAGCGCCGGCGGTGCGGGTCGCGACGGCAGGCGAAGCGCCCCTTGATCTGTTCGTTGAAAAATGTGCCCACCGAGACGGCTCTGCACAGCTCGTCAAAGATGATGGCAGGCACGTCATAGTAGAGATATTTGCCGGTCTGACGGAACGAGATGCACAGCGTGTGCGCCTCATGATCGAACGCGACACGCTCGATCATCGAAGACTTTTTGAAACGGCACGCGCGCATCAGCATCCAGCGAAATAACCGATGACGCGTTCCCTCTCGTTAGACGAGTCGAATCAGAAACAAGGCCGGATGAAAGTCGCGCGCCGACTTGGGATCCGCGGCTCCATGAACCGGAGGCCAGCTAAAGGGTTGTCGTAAGATGGCAGAGGTGGCGATCGACGAAAAACTGCGCGACATGGCCGAGCATCGTGGCCTCAAGCTCGTAAAATCGCGCAGGCGCAAACCCGGTCTCGGCGATTATGGCAAGTTCGGGTTGACCGATGCAGCCGGCAAGCCGTTGCTCGGCATTGGCGCAAAAGGGCTGGAAGCGTCGGCGCAAGACATCGAGGCCTATCTGCGGGCAAGTGCCGCAAGCACCTGGAAGACATCGGCGGAAAGCAGTCCCGTCAGATCGGCATCGAAAGCCCGACCCTCAGGCGGCAATGATGGCGACGACCAAGATCTGAAATCGGCCATCCGGCCGCGCCTAAAACACAGCTCTCGAGAACAGCAAGAACCGCCAAGCAGAGGACAATCAAAAGGCCGGAACAAAGCAGAAGATCCAAAAGGTCGAGATAAAACCGGTGCCAGGCAGGCTGCGAGTGTCAGGTCAGCATCTCGCCCAAGCGCCCGCCGTTCCCCCCCTGCGCCAGTGCCCGAAAAGAAACTGTTCATCCGCGCAGCCAAAACTGCCGACGCGGAAGCGCTCGTCCCTTTGGTGCGACAGCTGTCCGGGGTAAGGCTGGACGAACTCGGTGTCGCCCGGAACTTGAAAGCAGCGCTCAAGGCGCGGGCCGGCATGGCCGTCGCTGAATTGGGAGAGCTAGTCGGCTGCTGCGCCTGGGCTGTCATTCCCACGATCCAGCACGGGCTGGTCGGCAGACTGACGCTGCTGCTCGTTGCTGAGGCGCACCGAAGAAAGGGCATCGCCACCGCTCTGGTCGATGAAGCCGTGACGTCGCTTCGCAAGAAAGGTTGCACGCGGCTCGAAGCGATGAGCGACATCGAAGTCCGCAATGCCCATAATTTCTTCCGGACCTTGAACTTCGAGCAGACAAGCTACCGGTTCGTGCGGTCTATCGATGCCGAATGATCATTGTCCAGGTTCGCCGCGTCGATCAGGTTTGGGGCGCAGGAACGAGTCAGGGGATCTGGGGATTGAGGAGCAGAGGAACGTGAAATCGACATGGCGAAAGCACAGGCTAAGACGAAGGATAGTCTCGCAACATATCGCGCCAAGCGTGACTTCGCGCGCACTGCCGAGCCGACGGGAGCGACGCAGCCCGCCGCCGGCAATGGCTTTGTCGTCCAGAAACATGCCGCGTCCCGTCTACACTATGATTTCAGACTGGAGCTGGACGGCGTTCTTCTTAGCTGGGCGGTAACGCGCGGGCCCAGTACCAACCCCGATGACAAGAGGCTGGCCGTGCGGACCGAGGACCATCCGCTCGACTATGCCCGGTTCGAGGGCACGATTCCCAAGGGCGAATATGGCGGTGGCACCGTCATGCTGTGGGACAATGGAACGTGGGAGCCGATCGCTGGCAAGGACCCGCGCGCGACCCTGCCCGAAGGCCATCTTCATTTCATCCTCCATGGGCGCCGGATGCTGGGCGAATGGATTCTGTTTCGTCTGAAGCCGCGTGGGAAGGAAAAACGCGAGCAATGGATACTGCGCAAGGTAAATGACGCCTTTGCCGGTGGCTCGGACGATCTGGTCGGGCTCCACCTGACCAGCATCGACAGCGGGCGTACGATGGAGGAGATCGCTGCCGGCAAACCGGTTACAAGATCAAAGGCCAATCCGTCGCGAGCGGCCTCTGCTTCAGCCAAGGCGCAAGCGAGGAAGCCTGCCAGGGCGACGAAGCGTAAGAATGCTGGCGGTACCATGCCGCCGTTTCAGCCCGTGCAACTGGCGGCTCTTGCCGACCATGTGCCGCCAGGCAATCGCTGGCTGCATGAGCTCAAATATGACGGGTATCGGACGCTGATCGCCATCGGCAATGGCGAAGGCCGCGCCTACACCCGATCGGGGCTGGACTGGTCGGACCGGTTCGCCGGGCTGATCGGCGATGCCGTCACGCTCGACGCGGACAGTGCCTTGATCGACGGTGAAGCGGTGGTGGTCTTGCCCGACGGTCGGACCAGTTTCCAGGCTTTGCAGGCAGCGCTCAAGGACGCCCCCAATGCGATCGACTATTTCGCATTCGATCTGCTCGAGCTCAACGGCGAAGATCTGACGCAACGGCCCCTGCTGGAGCGCAAGGAGCTTCTCGCCGCGCTGATCGGCGAGGGGCAGGGCCATTTGCGCTATTCCGACCATATCATTGGGCGCGGCGAGCAGCTTTTCGACAGTTTTTGCGGTGCGGGACTGGAGGGCGTCATCTCGAAACGCACCGACGCGCGCTATTCTGGCTCGCGCTCAGGGTCGTGGGTCAAGACCAAGTGCATCCGCCGCCAGGAGTTCGTCGTCGTGGGATGGACACCATCGGACAAGCAGCGAGGCTTTCGCGCCCTATTGCTGGGAGTGAACGAGAAGGGCGTGCTGCGATACGCGGGCAAGGTGGGAACGGGGTTCACCGGCAAGGAGATAGAGCGCCTGATGGCTTTGATGGCTCCGCTCGAACAGAAGACCGCAACCGTGGAGGCTCCCCGGGCTGCCGTGCGCGGCGCGCATTGGATCAAGCCGAAGCTCGTCGCCGAGGTCGCCTTCATCGAGTTTACAGACGAGGGCGTATTGCGCCATTCCAGCTACCTGGGGCTTCGAGAGGACAAGAGGCCCGAAGCGGTTGTGATCGAGATTGAAGCGCCGGTCGGCGAGCTGACCGCTCCTGCCGCCGCCACCGCTGTCAAGATCAGCAACCGCCAGCGCGTAATCTTTCCCGAGGGCAAGCTCACCAAGGGGCAACTGGCTGACTATTATGAAACCGTTGCGGAGATCATGCTGCCTTGGTGCGGCAACCGGCCGATCAGCCTGGTGCGCTGTCCGCAGGGGCGCGACAAGAAATGCTTCTTTCAAAAGCATGATGCCGGCAGCTTTGGTGACGACGTCAAGCATGTCGCGATCCGCGAGAAGGATGGTCATGACGAGCCCTATCTGTTCGTTGACACGCCAGCCGGACTTCTGACCTGTGTCCAGATGGGCACGATCGAGTTCCATGGCTGGGGCGCGCGGATCGAGGACGTCGAGAAGGCCGACCGACTGGTGTTCGATCTCGACCCCGACGAGGGCCTGGAATTCAAGGATGTTGTCTCGGCCGCTTTTCATGTTCAGGACGTGCTGGGTCAGATGGGCCTCGCAACCTTCCCGATGGTAACCGGCGGCAAGGGTATTCATGTCATCGCCCCGCTCACCCCGACCGCCGAATGGCCCGTGGTCAAGGATTTTGCGCACCGCTTCGCCATGGCCCTTGCGCAGGCCGACCCTGAGCGGTTCACTGCGGCCCTGGCCAAGGCCAGCCGCGCCGGACGCATCTTCATCGACTATCTTCGCAACCAGCGCGGCGCCACTGCTGTCATGCCGTACAGCGCGCGTTCGCGGCCGTTAGCGCCGATCGCGGTGCCGCTCAGCTGGGAGGAGTTGCGCGATCTGGACAGTCCGGCCCACTGGCATATCGGCGATGCCGCCGAGATGGTTAAGCGAGCACGGTCCAAGGCACTCGCGCAATGGGGCCGTGCCGACCAGATCCTGCCAGACCTGTGAAGATCGCCACCTATAATGTGAATGGCGTCAACGGCCGTCTTCCGGTCCTGCTTCGCTGGCTGGCCGAGGCCGCACCGGACATCGTCGTTCTCCAGGAACTGAAGGCGCCCCGAGAGAAGTTCCCGCAAATCGCGTTTCGCGATCTTGGCTATCAGGCAATCTGGCATGGCCAGAAGAGCTGGAACGGCGTCGCCATCCTTGCCCGTGTCGGCGAAATTCATGAGACCCGGCGCGGATTGCCAAATGATCCCGATAGCAGCCAAAGTCGCTATATTGAGGCGGCAGTCAACGGCGTGCTGGTCGCTGGCCTCTATCTCCCGAACGGAAATCCGCGTCCCGGACCAAAGTTCGATTACAAGCTGCGTTGGTTCGACCGGTTGATCGATCATGCGGCGGAGCTAATGGAATCCGGCGTTCCGGTGATCCTGCTCGGCGATTTCAATGTCATGCCGACCGACCGCGATGTCTACAAACCCGAACGCTGGCTCGACGATGCCTTGTTCGCGCCCGAAGTCCGAGCCGCATTTTTCCGGCTTCTCGATCAGGGCTGGACGGACGCGCTTCGGACCATCCATCCGGACAAGACGATCTACACTTTTTGGGACTATTTCCGAAACGCCTACGGCCGAAATGCGGGCCTGCGCATCGATCATATGTTGCTCAGTCCACTGCTGCGGGACCGGCTCATCGATGCCCAGGTCGATGTTTATGTGCGGGGCTGGGAGAAGTCGAGCGACCATGCGCCGGTTTGGGTCGAGCTCTCCGACAAGAAAATTCGACGCCGGACCCCAAAGCCATGATGTGCCGCGAAGGTAGAGCGGTTGCCCTTGATCCCACCTATCTGCATTTGAACCGCCAGCGCGGCTGGCAAAGTCTGCGGCGAATTATCTTAACTGACTATCCTTGCTGCCTCGGCATTGATGTCAACGGAACGGGCAGTCGCGTCACGTTTCGACTGGCAAGCATCACATGTCCGGCCGCTGGGCAACGCCTGCCGGCGCCGCAGCGGAATGTCCTCGCCGCAATCGTCGCAATATTCCGCGCTCTTGCCGGATGGCATCATCGTTCGCGCGCGCTGAACAGCCTCCTTGATCCTATCGTCGATCTGATGTTGCACTACGCAATCAGATGCCCAACCATTTGCCATCGTTGACCTCCAAATCCCAAATGGCGTTTCCGCCCCCTGAATTCCAGTCGTCCGAACCGCTCACTTGGTTATGCGTTTGTCATCGACATGGAGAGTGACCATGGCAGATCGAGAGTTGACTGGCACAGACAAGCGGTATGTGCGGCGGGCAATGGAGGTAAGTCCACCGTGTCTGACGATGTCGGCAAATCCCCGGCAGCAGATGTCCGTCAGCCTGCCAAGACGAAGGTGACGCCAGGGCAGGGCGACCGCGGCGACCAATAGAATCTTCCGATGCTGTTGTGGCCGAGCATCAGAGCTCATCGGACAGCGTGCTCATTAAGTGGATATGGCCTTCGCGTGCGCGCTATGGCCATCATGATAACGCGCCATCGTCTTTAAAAGGGACCGCGCTTGCATAGCGCTCGACAGGCACGATCAGCCGCTGACTGCGCCAGGCGCTCCGCTCCCTCTTATCTCAAGCGTTTCACGACTTGCGTGGCGTCACGCGGTCGATCAGCGAGCCTCCATATATTGTCTCTACTTCGGAGAGAACAGGTGCCCTACACCTTGCAAGCTGGTCGAGCCGCACCATATTGTGCAGTGCAGCATAAGCAGATTGTCGCAGGATGTATGGCTGCTGTTGCAGGATAGGAGATTTTCGCGTGACGAGATTATCCGCTACAATCGCCCGACTGGCAGCAATGCGAGCCAGTCAGCCGATCCAACCTGTTGCCGGTGGTTCAAGCAGGTTGGCAGCCTTTGACGCGTTTGGGACTAACCCCGGCGCGTTGAGCGCCAAGATATATGTTCCCGATCAGATCGCTGAAAAACCGGCGCTGGTCGTCATATTGCATGGCTGCACGCAAACCGCCGCAGGCTATGATTGCGGCTCGGGCTGGTCACAATTAGCGGATGAACATGGCTTCCTGCTGCTGTTTCCAGAGCAGCAGCGCGCAAACAACCCCAATCTTTGTTTCAACTGGTTTTCTCCCGCCGACAATGCCCGCGATCGAGGCGAGGCGCTGTCTATCCGAGAGATGATCATGGCGATGGTGGATACCCATGGTGCTGACCCGTCCCGCATATTCGTGACCGGTCTTTCCGCAGGGGGCGCAATGACCTCTGTCATGCTTGCCAGCTACCCGGAATTGTTCGCAGGCGGTGCGATCATCGCCGGCCTGCCGCACGGATCGGCGTCCAACATCCCGCAGGCGCTCGAAGCGATGCGGGAGGCGGGAGCCTTCAGCACGAAGGATCTGGGTGACCGGGTCCGTCGCGCGTCGAACCATGATGGCCCTTGGCCACGCATTTCGATATGGCATGGAAGCGCCGACGCAACGGTCAGCAGCACCAATGCAGACGCAATTCTTGCTCAATGGCTGTCAGTCCACGGTCTCGAGCCGGCGCCGGACGCTTCGGAACAGATAGCCGGCCATCGTCGGCGCGCCTGGAACGACGCAGCCGGACGCCCGCTTATCGAAGATTATCGCATTGCCAATATGGGCCATGGCACGCCACTGGCCACGACCGGGCGGGATGCTTGCGGCATGGCGATGCCGCATATGCTCGAAGCGGGTATCTCATCCACGCGCCGGATCGCATCATCCTGGGGTTTGCTGGAGACCGGGACGGAGCGCAAATGCGCGCAATCGGCCGGAAAAGCCCATGAGGGTACACCTACTCTGCCGGTATCAAGGATAAGCCGGCTGGAAGCGTTGCCCTCCGAACCCTCACGCCCGGCAGTATCAGGCACAGCAGGGGTGGAAAAAGTCATCCACGACGCGCTGCGCGCCGCAGGCCTCATGCGGTAAGCGGGCCTCAGCCATTTTGCTGGTCGCCAATGACGCCGTTCAGCCTCTGGCTGCTGTAACTGCTGCGCTGCGCCGGATTGCCATTATAGGGCACGATACTCCAGCCGGTGACGTCAGTGCCGGCCAGGCCGGCGATCTCCACAAACTCGCCCGCCTGCGGCAGTGCCAGCATTGTCGTCATGGATCTCGTTGATGAACACGTTTGACGCAATGACCTGCAAATTCCCCACAACGTAACCTGGACTTCGCACGCCGTCCGGAGAGCTTGCGATTGGCGGGGGGCAGACCAACCGGAAATGCTAGAGTGATGGCATGATTAATCCGTGACGGCCCCCTGATCTAACTTCACGACTGGGTGCCGAGGGATTGGGCACAATCGGTTTCGGTAGAGCCCAATCTTAATTGAGTATCAGAAGGTTCCAACCAATAGGTCCGCTAGGTAAGTAGAGCGCCCGCAATGCGCTAGGTGGCCAGTCTTCCGGCTCCCTGAACGAGCGTCGTGACTCACACGATATGTCCCCTAAACCGAGAAACGAGCATTGATCCCAAAGGTTGGTGCAGCATGAGAACGACCACGATGCTCCTGACCGCCGCAGTGTTCACCTGTATCATTGCCGCCTGCGACGGCCCGAAGGAAAAGGTGGGCGCCGCAAGGGATGAAGCTGCAGCGAATGCTTCTGGCGTACCCTATGAGGGGGATGGCCCTGCAGAGCGTGGGGGGCGAGCGGCAGATCGTGTCGATCGGGCCGCAGCGAAGGCTCGCGATTCCCAAGCTGATGCGCTGGAAGATCAGGGACGCGCCATCGAAGCGCAGGCGGATGCAGAAGCTGACAAGCTGGAACAGCAGGCAAAATCCATTCGCGATTCAGCCAAAGTGAAGGCCAAGGAGCTGAACCAACAGGCAGAAAGCCTAAAAGCCCGTCCTGATTAGCCTATTGCCGCTAGGCAATCACGCATCGAACGCTTCGATTTGTCGGGCTAATGAAGCCGGGCGGACCTTCTTTTTCACCTGTCTGGAAGTCGGCTTTCCGCGAACCCGTGCGTGGATCGGTGAGGATATGTTTCTTCATGCGGCCGTGCATCACATCGACAGCGTCCCGCCGAGCAACTGGACGCTTGACGCATATGGACGCGATTTTCCGACAACGCCTGCACGGCTTCACGCGGCCGATCCCGAGATCGCGGAAATCGCCAGCATCGAGGTTGCACTGGAAGACCTGTTCGTCGCAGCCGACAGCTATGCCGTTGGGCTGGACGGTTTGGACGATGTCGATTGGGATCGCGCAGTGTTGACGTTCGCGCCGTCAATCGACCTTCTGCATCTCCAAACCAATGGTTTTGTCATATGGTCGGCCCTGGTTGATCAGAAGGAACCACCCGCGCCACAATATCTGGACACGCCCGATGTCGCGCTCTTGTGGCGTCAGGGCGAGCAATGCCGCATCAGGACTATCGACGATGCCGAATTGCAGGCGTTGCTCAAATTGCGTTGCGGCATGACATTCGGCGCATTGCGCCGTGACGCCGCACTGTCTCTCGGAGAAGAGGCTGGCATGGCGCTTGTTGGACGGTGGCTGGGCCTATGGCTTTCCGACCAAATGGTTGTTGCCATAATCGATCGCGAGCAAGCCGCGTCGCCTCGCCTATCCCCACCGGTAATCAGCGCCTTACGACCCTGAAGCTTGCCTGATCCCTTGTAGCTGCGCTCGCCATGATCGGGGCGAGGGTCCATTTTGCTGGCAAGTGCTGGCCATGGCTGACGCTGCTCAGGAAAAGGCTTTGCGGTATATTTGGTGCGCGGATCCTGAAGCTGGACCGGTCCGGTGCCCATTGCTTGTTGGGCTAGGGTAGGAGCGGCAGTAGCCGCAAGGCCGATAGCGGTTCCACCGATAACGCCGCGGCGTGTCGCTCCATATTTCGTCATATGAATCTCCTTCGTTGCGAAGGTAACGGAAGGATCGCTTTTCGGCTCGCTGCACTGCACAAAACACCTTTTATACTATTCCCTGCTCACTTAGCGCGACGTAATCGCCTGTTGTTTGCGGCAACTTTTTTTCGGTAATGTCTGAGGACGCCGCGCGTGTTGCTGAGTGGCGTTGTCCCCAGCGTTCCCGTCATTATTTTGTTTTGCAACTGGATCAGCGCGCGGATTTTTTCGCTTACCATGAGTTCGGCTTCAGCGTTGGCTTCGGCGCCACCCGTTGCCAACCGGGCAATCCGCATCGTCATCACAGTGCTGGCTTCAGCGCTCAGCATCCAGAAATCAAATCCCGCTTGCATCCATGTGTTGTAGCTTTTGATCATAGACTGGGTCCAAGGTCAGCATATCAATCTCGAACGCAAGCTCGTCTCATACCCGATTGAAGCGGTTCGATGCGGGACGCAGCCATCTCGGCATCTGTCGGCAAACGCAGCAACTCCAGCCTGTCCCCAGCCCAGCTTACTAAACCCATGCACGCAAAGGCCTGAAGCCATCCCTCCATCGGCCACAAGTCCCAGCGCGCATGAAACTCACGCGCGTTACGCACAATATCGGCTACATGCTGGACCGGCGGCTCGTAGCTATCGTGATATTGATGACAGGCGATAGCTTCTCCTACGAATAACAGCTTCAGGCCGTTCTGAGCGGCCCTAAAGCCGAAATCCGTGTCCTCGGCACCGTAACCGGTGAACCCTTCGTCGAAACCGCCCAGCATCTCGAAGGTCGATCTACGTAAGGCGAAGGCCAGCGACCAGAACAGCCCGGCATTGGTTTCTTCTCGCACGCCC
>DASYHX010000079.1:0-20238 GCA_035998065.1 Pseudorhizobium sp. | reverse complement strand
CATCGACTTCCCGATTTCGCGCCAGGATATAGCCGAGATGACCGGGACGACGCTCCATACCGTCTCCCGTATTCTCAGCGCTTGGGAAGGGAAAGGCCTTGTGGAAGGCGGCCGCCAGAAATTGCTCGTGCGAGACGTCGTGGCCCTGTCTGCCCTTGCCGAGGATGTGAAGGACTAGCAGCTCCCTGGTGGGCTTCGGGCGCATTCCAGAACACCCTGGAGCCTTTGTAGAGCCGGAAGAACAGGATAGGCGAAAGCTTCGGCTGGCCGTTGCCCGACATCCCTAAGGTCCCCCGCAAACCCTGTCTGTGCCAATCGATGCGGGGGACCGTCGGCAGAGGACCCGGGTGGGGTGGCAGGTGGCTGAGGCTGCTCAACGGTGAGGTCTCCGTCACCTCGCGGGATCGCTCTCCTTCTTGCAGGTCCACCTACCCAGAACAGCAGACAAGTCTCGCCCTAGCATTCCTGGGCAAGAAGAGGTTCTGGCACGGTTTCTGGGTCTTTCCTGTTTTCCAAGCCCGACGGCCTGTGCGCGTACATCTGTCCAAAACGGTTCGACAGGAAGGCTTCAAGCCCGATCTCCTCCTGACGGACAAAGCCGGTGGCCGGCAGTTGACCCTCAGCGAGCAAATCGAGTACCGTGGAGATACCGGCAGCGGTGGTAATCTGGATCGCGCTCATCCTGTGGCCTGCAACCATCCCTGCATAGATTTTGTTGGCGTAGGTCTCCTGAAGATACCGCCCGTCCTTCCAGCCGCAAACGGTAACGAAGACCACCACGACATCCTGGTTCGTCGCCGGGAGGGCATTCTCGAAAAGGTCCTTCAGCACGTCACGGCGGTTGCGCAGATTGAGATCGTTGAGAAGAGCCTTCACGATCGCCTGATGACCCGGATAGCGGATGGTGCGGTAGTTCATCGTACGCACCTTGCCCGCCAGGGTCTTTGCCAGGGTTCCAAGGCCACCGGAGGTGTTGAACGCTTCGTAGGTCACTCCGTCGAGCGAAAACTCCTCCCGTTCCTCCATTGCAGGAACCGAGATCAATTGCCCTTCAACGATAGCCTCGCAGGGCTCGATGTACTCGTTGATCAGCCCGTCCGTGCTCCAGGTAAGGTTGTAGTTGAGAGCGTTTGACGGATACTGCGGCAAGGCGCCCACACGCATGCGAACGGTGTCCAACGTATCGAACCGACCTGCAAGATCGGCCGCGACGATGGAGATAAAGCCGGGTGCAAGGCCACATTGGGGGATCAGCGCGGACTTCGCCTGTGCTGCAAGGCTTTCCACCCTCCGAGTGGTTGCCACGTCTTCCGTCAGATCGAGATAATGGGTTCCCGCCTCCACCGCAGCTTCCGCGACGAGACCGGTCAGATGAAAAGGAGCCGCCGACAAGACTGCAAATGTTCCCTCGAAAAGGGACACGAGACTGGCGTGATCTTTGATATCGACGAGAGATGTTTTGATCCCGGCAAGCAGATTGAACGCTGCAAGTTGAGCCTCACTCGCATCGGTCAACGTGACCTCGTAATCCTTCGTGGCTGCCAACATGCGAGCCACTGCACCACCAATCTTTCCCGCTCCGACGATAACGATCTGCTTCATCTGAATTCCTTTGCCCCTGTCTTCGTTTTCAAACGAAGACTCCTACGTGGCACCTCCGATTCATAGCGACGAAATCGGCGAATTAAGGTATCAAGATCTACACATCGACGGATGGATCTTTGCGAAATGCATGTAACTGCAAAAGATCGTGAGCTTCTTGGGCTGCTTGCCGAGAATGCTCGAATGCCTGTGGCAACACTGGCCAGGCGACTGGGGCTGTCGCGCACCACCGTGCAGGCTCGATTGGACAGGCTGGAAAGAGAAGGCGTGATTGCAGGTTATTCCGTGCGGCTCTCGGATGAGTATCTGGCGGGGCTGATCCGCGCGCATGTGCTGATCACGATAGCACCGAAAGCGCTTGCTGCTGTTACCGCAGAACTTGAAGCGATACAGGAGATCCGATCCTTGCATTCAGTCAACGGGCTCTACGATCTGATCGCCGTTATTGCATCGCCGTCCATTGCCCATCTCGACCGACTGATTGACCTGATCGGGGAACTGCCTGGCGTGGAGCGCACGCTTTCCTCCATCATCCTCTCCGACCGGATCGTCCGTTGAAGATGTGGCTCCGAAGAGGCGGATGCGACCCTTTTGGCCTCCATCAATCAGCAAGACCCAGTCTTACCCGATGGCCGGGAGCAACCTCGACAAGCTCTGACGGCGCAGGAGCCACAAAAACATCCGGAGCGTTCGAGCCATCGGAAACAAACCCCCGCCCAGATGGCAACCCTGGAGTCGGATCCGTTTTCTGCGCCATTTCATCCGAAGAGAAGTCCGGCTTCGGGATGGCTGCAATGAGCCGCCTCGTATAGGGATGTGCGGGCGCCTCGAAGATATGCTGCCATCCGCCCTCTTCCACGATCTGGCCAAAATACATGACGAGAACGCGATCGCTCATGTGCTCGACCACGCTCAAGTCGTGGCTGATCATCAGATAGGAAAGAGAGAACTTCTCCTGTAGATCGAGGAGCAGATTGATGATCTGCGCTCGGATGGAGACATCAAGTGCCGAAACCGGCTCGTCAAGCACGACGACTTCCGGCTCGAGGATCAGCGCGCGGGCAATGCCGATGCGCTGACGTTGACCACCAGAAAATTCGTGGGGATAGCGCTTTGCCTGATCAGGCGTCAGCCCGACACTGTTGAGCATGACCTCGACGCGATCGGAAATCTCGGATGCAGAGGTAACACCATGAAGCCGCAAGGGCGCCGCCAATGACGTGTGGATCGACTGACGTGGATTGAGCGACGCGTAGGGGTCCTGGAATACGATTTGCACTGCCTTCGCGCGCTGCAGACGAGAGGGCGCATCTGGTCCCGTCAGCAGTTGGTCACGGTAGCGGATAGTGCCTTCCGTCGGCTCCTGAAGGCCGACGATCGAAAGGGCGGTCGTGGACTTGCCGCAGCCGGATTCACCAACGATCGAGAGACACTCACCCTTGGCGAGTTCAAAGCTGACGCCGTTCACCGCATGGAGCATGCGGCGTCCGCTTCCAAGCAACCCTGCCCCCGAAACGGGGAACCGTACATGCAGATCGTCGACCCGCAAGAGTGGACCGTTCATGCCTGACCTCCCTGGGGACGCCTGGGCACAATAAAGCTGGTCTCGGTAAGCTTTGATCGGTCGGCAATGATGCTGTCGATATCGACCAGTCGACGCCGGCCGTTCTGGCTTCGGCTGCCAAGCTGCGGCAGCGCCCCAAGCAGGCCACGGGTGTATTCGTGGCGGGGATCCTGAAAAAGAGCCTTGGTTTCGTTTTCCTCGACAAGGCAGCCAGCGTACATGACGCCGACGCGTTGGCAGATACTCGCAATGACGCCCAGATCGTGACTGATGAAGAGCACCGCAGTGCCGCGTTCTGCGCACAGATCCTTGATCAAACGCAACACCTCCGCCTGCACGGTCACATCGAGTGCCGTCGTGGGCTCATCGGCGATGAGGAGATCAGGATCGCAGGCCAGTGCCATTGCGATCATCACGCGCTGCCGCAGCCCCCCTGACATCTGATGGGGATAGTCCTTCGCCCGGCGGTCGGGGTTCGGCACCCGCACGCTCGCTAAAGCCTCGATCGCCAACTCCTGCGCCTCTTGGCGGCCTTTCCCTTGATGGAGCATATACATTTCTGCAATTTGCCGTCCCACGGTCGCGAGCGGGTTCAGTGCCGTCATCGGTTCCTGGAAGATCATCGCGATGCGATTGCCCCGCAAGCGGCGCATCTCGCGCTTTGACAGGTCAAGCAGGTTCTGGCCCTTGAATAGAAGGGCGCCGCCGGTGACGGAAAGGGGTTTGCCCAGCAATCCCATGATGGCAAGGGAGGTAACGGATTTTCCCGATCCCGACTCCCCGACCAGTCCGTAAGCCTCTCCCGGCAAGATCTGAAACGACACACCTTTGAGAATTGCGTGGAGAGTAGCGCGTTTTTGTACCACGCCCAGACGAAGATCTCTGACGTCAAGAAGGGCTTCTGTCATATGTTGCGCGTCCTCATATGGGGGTCGAGGCTATCGCGCAGACCGTCTCCCAGAAGATTGAATCCAAGGACCGACAGGAAGATGGCCAAGCCGGGGAAGATCGCCACCCACGGAGCGAGCTGAATCAATTGACGTGCATCCGTGAGCATCGAGCCCCAGCTCGGGAACGGAGGCTGGATACCAAGGCCCAGGAAGGAAAGTGCAGCCTCCGAGAGGACTGCTGACCCCATTCCGAGTGTCGCCATGACGAGGATTGGGCCCATCATGTTCGGCAGGATCTGCGTAAACATGATGCGTAGATCGCCGTAGCCAAGTGTCTGGGCAGCCTGCACGTAACCCTGGGATTTCAGCGAAAGCGTCGATGAGCGGGCGATGCGGCAGGTCCAGCTCCAGTTGGTCAGGCCCAGCGCAATCAACAGTGAAGGAAGACCGGGACCAAGTACGGCCATAACCGCCAGCGCGAAGATCAGCGAAGGGATAGCAAGCATGACGTTCGTCAAGCCGTTCACCAGATCGTCCCACCAGCCGCCCCAGTATGCGGCGGTCATGCCAAGCGTCACTCCGATCACTGAATTGATCACTTGTGAGACAATGCCCACGGTCAGCGATATCTGCGCACCATAGAGAATACGGGTGAAGACATCGCGTCCCTGCCCGTCCGTCCCGAACCAGAACGTGGAATCTGGAGGTAGCTCGGAGTTCATCAGATCCGCGTCGAAAACCGGATCGAACGGAGCAATCCATGGAGCGAGCACCCCGGCAAGGACCACCAAGAGGGTCAGCAAGGCACCAAGCCAGAAATTGAAACCAAGGCGCAATCCCGTCACTCCTGCTTAATTCGCGGATCGATCGCGGCATAAATCAGATCCACCGCAGTGTTGATGAGGAGGAACCAGAGCACGATCACAAGGATCGTGCCCTGCACCACAGGGATGTCGCGGATCGCAACACTGTCAACCAGCAGCGAGCCGATCCCCGGCCAGGCAAACAGCTTCTCGATAACGACCGCCTGGCCGATCAGCGATCCGAACTGCAATCCCACGGTCGTGACGATCAGCACCAAAGCGTTGCGGGCAACATGCCACCGCACGACCTTCGCTTCGCTCATCCCTTTGGAGTGAGCCGTGCGAATGAAATCGGCACTCAACACATCAAGCACGCCGGCTCGGGTGGTTCGGGCCAGAAGCGCAAGTGGCGTCACCCCAAGCGTCACGGCGGGCAGGATCAGGTTGCGAAAGGAGCCGTCGCCGTAACCGAAACTGGGTAGCCAGTTGAGTTGCAGCGCAAACAGATACATGAGCAGGAGACCGAGCCAGAACTGCGGCATGGAAAGACCGGAGACGGCCCCGATCATCGTCACGGTATCGAGCACGGATCCCGGCCTCAACGCGGCAAGAAACCCAAGCGGCACACCCAAAGCAAGGGCGAAGACCATCGCGGCGATGGCGAGTTGTAGCGATGCCCACATCCGGTCGGCGATGAGGTCAATGACCGGCTGGCGCGTCCGGAAACTGGTCCCGAGATCAAACTGCGCCAGATCGGTGATGTAGGTGATGAAGCGCTCCATAAGAGGCTTGTTCAGTCCGAACTCCTCATTGAGGCGCGCTATCATCTGAGGATCAGCCGCGCGCCTGCCGTCGGAGAACAGACTTGCGGCGAAGCTGCCTGGCACAACGCTAAAGATCACGAAGATAAGCAGCGCCACAACGATCAGCGTGGGTATGATCTGCCAGATCCGACGCAGGGTAAAACGAAGCATACGGGTATCCGCCTTGGCGCGTGATGGCGCGACATTTCAATGCGGGTTGGCGTTGGCCAACCCGCATGTCTCCTCACGCGTTACTGACGCGAAGCAGGCGCTGTTTCGTCTATCCAGATTTCATCATAGGGCTGGATGGCGAGTTCTGTCGCATTGGGTACCAGACCATGAACCCATGGCTGATACGCCATTACGGCCTTGTTGTAGTTGAAGAACCAGACTGGCGCCTCATCCTGGACCAGATTGTTTGCCTGACGCAGAAGCTCGTTTTGCTTGGCCGTGTCGCGCTCCTCCTGAGCCTGCTCATACAGCTTGTCGAACTCCGCATTGGCAAAGCTCGTATAGTTGCAGGCAGACTGCGCGGTTTGAGAATAGAAGCACCGCATAGCATTCAGCGGATCGGGACCTGACAAGTTGGACCAGATGAAGGCCTGGAAGTTGTTCGAGGTCACCGCGTCGCCTAGCGCTGCGCTTTCGACCGGTTTCGGTCTGACCGTGATCCCAACCTTCTGCAGCATCGGAAGGATGGCTTCAACAATCGGCACGCCCCAGCTTTCGTTCGGGCTCGCGGTCACCTCAAACTCGAAACCGTCCTCATAGCCGGCCTCGGCAAGCAATTCCTTTGCCTTTTCTGGATTGTAGTCATAGGCGGCCTTGTCCTTGTCGAAGGCAGGCGACGAGAGCGGCAGCCAGCCGGAGGCGGGATAGGCCTTGTTCTTGACAAGTCGTTCAATGATCAAGGGCGTGTTGATCGCGTGATTGATGGCCTGGCGGACGCGCTTATCCTTGAACGGTTCGAAATTCGGGTTGAAGCCGATATTGCGCGTAAAGACCTCAGCCACCTCGAGGAGATTGTCCTTCAATGCTTCCTCGCCCTGATAAGCTTGATACTGCGTCGGGCCCAAGATGGAGACGTCAATCTCCTTGTTGCGGAAGGCAACGTCGCGGGCGGCGTCCTCCGCCATCAGGACGATGTTGATCCGGTCCAGATAGGGCTTTCCTTCCTCGTAGTACTTGTCGAATTTCTCAACCACGACCTGCGAGCCCGGAACGTGCTCCTTGAACACGAAGGCACCCAAGCCGACGGGCGTTTTGGCAAAGCTCGCTTCATCTTCGATGTTCGACGGATAGATAGCGGTTGTGTTCTGCATCAACGCAAAGCCGGGGTTGATCGGCGAGTTGAAGGTAATTTCCAGCGTGTGATCGTCGACCTTGCGAAGTCCGGAAATCTCATCCGCCTTGCCGGCAGTAAACTCGTCGGCACCCTTGATGTTGGCAATGAAGCTTGCGCCGGGGAATGCATTCTTCGCATCCGCGATCCGCTTGTAGCTGTAGATGATGTCATCAGCCGTCAAAGGCTTGTCGTTGTGAAAGACGGCGTTTTCGCGCAGATGATACGTATAAACTCGGCCGTCATCAGAGACGTCGGCGGATGTTGCCAATTCCAGGACCGGCTTGTTGTTGTTGGAATCCCAGCTGTAAAGCGCCCGGTGAATGGCCTGCGTGATGAATTCTTCCTGGGTGTTAGGGCTGGATTGCACGTCAAGCGTGGCAAAGCTGGAGCCGTAAGGAGCGGTAAAGACGAGCGTTCCACCCTGCCGCTCGTTTGCAGCAATGGCTCCCGTCGCCACACCGAGGCCGAGCACCGCGGCCAATGTCAGTTTCTTCAGCATTCTGATCTCCCTCTTCGTGCCTTTTCGGCATCGTCTGAATTGAATGTTCAAGCTAACGAACGTCATGAACGACACGGCCTGCCAGGACGGTCAGCAGGCAACGCGTGTCTGAAAGGATCGTCTCGGCCGGCGCACTAAGCAGATCCTGGTCGAAGACCGCGATATCTGCCCACTGCCCCGGGACAAGCCGGCCCTTCACAGCCTCGGCCTTTTGCGAATAAGCGCCGAACTCCGTGTACGCCTGGAGCGCCTCCTCGCTGCTCAATCGTTGGCCTTCGTCCAACACGGTCCCTTTGCCCGTCTGGCGGGTAATCATCGCGTGCAGGTTGGGAAATGGATTGGGCGCACTTACCGGGGAGTCAGAGCCGGTCGAGGGCTTAAGGCCCATTTGCATCCAGGACTTCATCGGATAACAGCCCAAGCCCCGTTCTTTCCCAAGAACAGACACATAGCTGTCGCCGAAATCATGAATGAAAACCAACTGCGGTGCTGGCACGATGCCGGCTTCCTTCATACGCGTATGCTGTTTCGCCGTTGAGAAACCACAATGCTCGATGCGATGACGACGATCGGGGTCGGGATTGGCTGCAAGCGCCTTCTCATAAGCTGTGATGAGTTGTTCAATCGCCCCATCGCCAATCGCATGGCAGACCATCTGGTAGCCGCGGTCGTGGCAGGATTTGACCAAGGCGTCTACCTCGTCATCAGGTAGCATCTGAACACCGAGATTGTCGGGCTCACCCTGATACGGCTGCGTCATCCATGCGGTGCGCCCGCCTGCGGAACCGTCCAGAAAGATCTTAACACCGCCGACGCGCAACATGTCGTCACCCACGCCAGAGATCAAACCGGCACGCCAGCAATCCTCGACAATGGAGACACCAGGATCACCCAGGAGGGTCAGCCACACCCGAACCGGCAGCCGATCCTGAAGCTTGGCCAGTTGGTAGGCCTGAATTTCGGCGAAGCCTGCCAACTGTCCCACTGCTGCATCCATACAGCTCGTGATCCCCAAAGAAAGCAAATGACGGCCTGCCCGCTCGATGCCATCCAGCAGTTCATCGGTTGTGAAGGCGGGGATGGCTGCCGTCGCAAGATTTTGCGCGTTCTCGGCTAAAAGCCCGTTCAGACGGCCTTCGGTGACGCCAATGACAGCGCCGTCTGGTACCGGGGTCGATTCATCTATCCCGGCCAGCTCCAGTGCGCGAGAATTTGCGATCGAGACGTGGCCGCAGGCGCGCACGAGCAGCACAGGATGATCGGGCACAGCGCGGTCAAGGTCCTCGCGCGTCGGGTGCCTGCCCACATCGAGCTTGACCTGGTCATAGCCGCGAGCCCGAATCCAGCCGCCCTTGGGCGTTGTCATGGCACGCTCTGATAGCTTGCCCATCAGTGCGGCAAGGGTTGGAGCGGCAGCCGGCGTGGCATCGACCCAGCCCATGGTGATGCCGGTCGAGATGAGGTGCAGGTGATTGTCGATGAGGCCGGGGCAGGCAAATCGGCCGGCGAGGTCGATAACCTCCGTCGCAGGACCTTGCAGGGTGAGCATTTCGGTGGCAGTGCCAGTGGCCATCACCCTTCCCTGCCAAACGGCCAGCGCCTCGCAGACACCCTCATCGCGGCCACGCCAGATCCTGCAGTTGGTCAGAATCAGATCGGCTTCCATTGCAAATGCCATTCAACGCTCCCCATCCGGCACCATACCTCCCGGCACCGATCCCCGTGCAAGGTGAAAGCTCGAGCCTGCCTTGGCCAATTCGCTTTTGGCACAAGGCCATGCGTAAATCGCATAGGGCTGCATCTTGAATGACTTATCATGAGCGGCTTTTGTAAATCAGGACGATGGGAGCGAACTTGTGGAAATCAAATGGCTGGAAGATTTCGTCACGCTTGCCGACACGTCCAGCTTTTCGCGCGCCGCCGAGGCGCGCAATGTGACGCAGCCGGCCTTTAGCCGACGCATTAAGCAGTTGGAAAGCTGGTTGGGCGCAACACTTATCAGCCGCGCAACCATGCCCGCGGAGCTCACGCCAGCCGGACGCAGCTTTCTGCCGGTCGCGCAGGAGGCAATTCGCACGTTTTACGCAGCCCGGGAAACGCTTCGGCCGTCGCACGAGCCGGGGCTGATACGTTTTGCAGCGCTGCACACGTTGACTGTTACGTTCTTTCCCCGCTGGCTGCAGGCGCTGGACAACTCCGGCCACGCCGCGTTCAACACCTCACTCATCGCAGATCGTGGCGGTATCGAAGCCAATCTCGACGCTCTCGTCCACGACGAGGCCGATTTCTTCTTGACGTATGCCCATCCCGAGGTGCCTTTCCATCTTGCCAGAGGACAATTTGCCTCGCTGACAGTCGGTCGGGACCGGCTGATCCCGCTGGTTGCGGACAAGATCGAGCTATCCGGCGCCATGCGAGAGGGTCGCAACATCCTCGACATTGCCGTGGCGCAGCCGCGGCTTGCCATTCCCTACCTCGGTTACGGGTTCAATTCCTTCTTTGGCGTCGCTCTGTCGCGCCTCTTTCTCCGCCGTCCGCCCTTTCGCCGCCGTACCACCCACGAAAACACGATAAGCGCAGGCTTGATGAACATGGCTGTCACCGGCGCCGGAGTGTGCTGGCTTCCCGAAAGTCTTGCGCGCGAGGACATGGAGGCAGGACGCCTCGTGCCCGCTTCCGCAGACGAAAACTGGAACCTCGATCTCGAAATCCGTCTCTACCGACATGCCTCACCCCGTAACGTCAGGGTGGAGGACCTCTGGCGAACTGCGCAACAGATGCTGGAACGGCCGGACCAGTCAGAGCTTCATGAATAACAACGCCCGCAGGATCTCCCGGAAATCACCGTGGTCGAAGGCTACCGAGCGAGGCCCGTGGGCCTTCGCACCGGGATACCACCCGGCACGATAGGCCTCTGTCGGCGTGTTGAACTCGATGACGACCTCGTGGTAATCCGGCAATATCGGAAGCGCCTGCGCGAAATCTCCCGAGAGCACCGCGGCTACGCCTTCGCGAATGGCACGGCGAGACCAGGCGGGGGAAATGGACGTGGTTGCTTTGCCCGTGCCCTCCAAGGTCTGGACGGCGGCAAGGCCCGGCACCATTGCTTGCGCTTCTGCGCAGATACCAGCGTCGCCAGAAAGAAGGACGGATGGCACGCCGTAGCTCGCGGCACACAACGCGTTGAACGTGAATTCCGAAGCAATCTCACCATTGAGCAACAGTCGGGAGATGCGCATGTTCGATGTATGAGCCAAAGGGTTTGCTTCTGTGCCGGCCTTTGAATGGTAGCCGGTATAGATTGCAGCGGCAAAACTCTCGTCGATCCCGAACATCATCTCGTCGGGATGGCCGGACCACCCGCGTATGATGCGGGCATAGTCCGGCAACCGGTCGAGGATCAGATTGCGACCGCTGTCATGGGCATCCTTGATCACCACTTCCGTTGCGCCAGCGGCTCGCGCGCCCTCGCAGGCGGCCAGCACTTCGGCGGTCATCAGGCTACGGACCTCAAGCCAGTCGGGATGGGTTCGATCAGCCTCGTTCCAGTGGCTGATCCCGGCCGTACCTTCGATATCTGCGGAAATGAAGACTTTCATGGAAGAGGGTTCTCCTTCAGCCAGTCTGCCAGGGACGGATACAGTCGGCCGTCGCGCCCGATCCTTGCCGGCGCCGTGCAAAGTGCGTTCAGAATTGCCTCCTGCGTCGCTTCGGCGGCAGCGCGGAAGGCGATATCGATGTGATCGTCGGCAAGTCGCTCCTGGGTCCCAAAGGCCTCTGCGGGATCGTGCTCCACGGGATCGGCGGTCGTGAAGCAAAGGACGACGTCACCGCTGCCATGGCCCCAGAACGCGCCCAGGCGGGCAAGCCCCGCTCCGCCGCGCCGCGCGACACGCTGCAACTGACGGTCGCCCAGCGGAAGGTCCGTTGCCATGACGACGATGACGGAGCCCTGCTCGGGATCCGCTGGTGCACGCGGATCAGGCCTGCGACCATCCGGCAGGATGAGGTCGCCGGCCCCGCCAAAATTCGCCAGCACCAGGACGCCAAGCATGAAGTCGCGCCTTCCTGTCGGCATCCGTCGTGAGGCCGTGCCGATGCCGGCCTTGAAGCCGAAGGCCGTCATGCCGGAGCCAGCTCCGACCGCTCCTTGCTCCACCGAGCCAGTCCTGGCGGCATCCAACGCCATTTCGGCGTCGGCTGGCGTCACCGCAAGAGCCTGAATATCGCTAATACTGCCGTCGTTGCACTCGCAGACAAGCGCGTTGACCGTGGAGGTCTTGCGTCCGATGGCCGGATTGGCGGCAATTGCGCGGCGGATCAGCGTCTCCGTGCAGGCGGCGACTCCGAATGTATTGGTAAGCAGAATCGGCGTCTCGATGCTGCCGAGTTCGGCCACCTGCATCAGCCCGGCCGACTTTCCGAAGCCGTTGATGACTTCGACGGCGGCCCGCGGCTTCAGACGGAAGATGTCGCCGGGATGTGGGACGATCGCTGTGACTCCCGTGAACAATCCGTTACCCCGTAGAGAATGATGGCCAACGGCAACGCCGGGAACGTCGGTAATGGCGTTGCCCGGGCCTGGTCGCAGCCTCCCCTCAGGCATCAGTCCCCATTCTCGCGCTGTCTTCATGTTCTCCACCATTCTATGAGTCCTCCCGGTATGGAACCCCGGCGGCCTCCAGGTAGAGAGCCTGCAGCTTCCGCGTCATCGGGCCGGCGTGACCATTGCCAATCGTCCGGGTGCCGATGCGCACAACAGGCGTCACGAGACTGGAAGCGGAGGTTTGGAAAGCTTCGACCGCGCCTTGCGCCTCTTCCGGTGAGAAAGCACGTTCTTCCACCGCCAATCCCTGTGCAGCGCAGAGGCGGGCAATGGCACGCTGGGTACAGCCCGCAAGTGTCGCCTGCGACGGCGCACGTGTAACGATCCGCCTGTCAGCGGTAATGATATAAGCCGTCGAGGAGGCCCCTTCCGTCACAAGCCCGTCTTCTACCAGCCAGACATCGTCGAAGCCGCGGGCGCGCGAAGCCTGTTTGGCCATGACCTGGCCAAGCAACATAGCAGTCTTGATATCGCGCCGCTGCCAACGTGGATCCTCCGCGAGGTCTACCGAAATTCCGTCCTGCTGGGCTTTGGTGTCAACCAGCCTTTTCGTTTGCGTGAAGCCGATAAGCCGCGGAGTGAGCCCGTCCGAATAGTAGAAATCACGCTCTGCTTCCCCCCGCGACACCTGCAAATAAACAGTTCCCTCTTGCAAGCTATTGCGAGTGATCAACTGCTGCTGAATTCCTTCGATAGCGTCCACGGAATAAGGAAGGGAAATGGCAAGTTCCCTCAGCGAACGCTCAAGGCGGGCAAGGTGCAGATCATTGTCGATCATCCGCCCGTTGATCACCGCCGTTACCTCGTAAACGGCGTCGCCGAACAGGAAGCCCCGATCAAAGAGACTAATGCTGGCCTCCTCATCGGGCACAAAGCCGTCATGGACATAAACGATTCTTCCCATTCTGCTCCCCTCTGCTGCGCCAACCATCGTACGCGCCGATGATAGGAAAGGAGGAGCGCTGCTGACCAATTCATTTTTACCCGCAGGCTTATGCAAAAATTGCCTAGATCCCTCTCCCGGCCGCTTTCTCAATGAACAGGTTGAAATTGTGCAGCGCAGCATTACCTGCAGAGAGGAATGTCGAGGGCCTTCCGCAACCAGAGGGTCAACGATGAGACGCATCTCCGACACGATCGAACGGCTGGCCCGTTACACTTCTCCCGCTTCTTCGGCGGCTAGCCAGGTCAGCAAGCTGGCGCAACTTGAGATCATGGGGCCGAACCCGGGAAAGTTGCTCGGATGGTACAGGAAGCCTGACACCGTGAAGCATCCTGCATTGGTGGTCGTCCTGCACGGGTGCACGCAAACGGCAGCGGGGTACGATAACGGATCGGGATGGTCGCAACTTGCAGAAGATTACGGGTTCGCAGTCCTGTTCCCCGAGCAGACCCGCCAGAACAATCCCAACCTGTGTTTCAATTGGTTCCAGACCGAAGACATCACTCGCGGCGCGGGCGAAGTACGCTCCATACGCGAGATGGTCGCGACCATGGTTGGGACACATGGGGTCGATGCCCAGCGCGTATATGTTACAGGGCTTTCAGCCGGAGGCGCAATGACCAACGCGCTGCTCGCAACTTACCCTGAAGTTTTCGCTGGCGGCGCAATCATTGCTGGTCTTCCTTATGCAACCGCCGCAACGGTGCCAGAAGCATTTGATCGAATGCGGGGCCATGGGCTCCCCTCGCCCGTCGTACTCCAGAACAAGATTCGCGAAGCAACGCGCCACGACGGCGCCTGGCCGACCGTTGCCGTTTGGCAGGGCACGGCGGACAAGACTGTCGTAAGAGCGAATGCACGAGCAATCATCGATCAGTGGCAGGGGGTTCATGGGGTGGCGGGAGAACCCACCGTTTCGCACGTCGTGGAGGGTCAAGCGTACGAGGCATGGACGGACGGGTTCGGGCGGGCCGTCATTGAACACTACCAGATTTCAGGGATGAACCATGGAACGCCGCTGGACGGGACAACCGGATACGGTCGAGCCGCGCCATACAGGCTCGACGTCGGAATTTCTTCCACCGTGCACATCGCGCGCTCCTGGGGTTTGACGCCTTCCTTCGAGCGTAAGTTCGCATCAAACATGGAGGCTCACGCAGCTTCGTCCTCCGCGCACCTCCACAGTCCATCGGGCACTGAGGGTATTCAGGAGGTTATTGAACGGGCTATGCGTTCAGCCGGTCTGATGAAGTAGGTCGCATAGTTCAAGACCTTCTGTGGAGCTGCGGGCGGTTGCCGTAGGATATTCCTGCGCGATCAACGGCTGAAAGTGAACGAAAGGAGCGGCGGCGTTGCCAGTGCGAGGTCTAGTCCATTGCAGCTTATCCGCTTTTGTTCTACTGTAACATCTTCGGCAGTCGGATTCAGGGCGCTGCCGCTTCAGGGACATTCCCTGGCCCCAAAGAAAGGAGGACGTAGATGTCTTCCGACCTCCAACTAGATCGAAATCTTGTAAGCGTAAGCGGGTTCGGATACCGCGAGAACATCCTTTACCGGAAGATGCCGGGTTCTGCGCCAGCGAAGGAAAACGTGCTTGGTCGGTCTAGGATGATTCTGTTGACGCCGGCCGTGGCCTATGGGTCTTCGGAATTCCCCACCGGTCTTCTCGATATCTCAGCGCTGCATCGCGGCCGGACCGACACGACCAGCCACCTACGCTGACATCCGCGGTTCATCCACTTATCAGAATGCGTTGTCGGTGGCCTCAATCGGCACGATGACACCATCAATCAATGGAAAGGGTTTCCCATGGCCAAGGGCCAGATTAGAAGCAACCGCGAGGCTCGAAAGCCGAAAAAGGAGAAGGCCGCGGCGGTTGCCCCCGCGGCTCTCGGTAGTCAAGTCAAAAGTGCCGGCAGCGGGCTTAGCCTCGGCAAGAAGCAGAAATAAATCAGCGCCCGATGAATATCGCAGTTCATGACCTGAAGGGGTCTTCAGACCTCAACGCATCGGCTTGGCTAAAGACCCTGTCGAGATACCGCCAGCCTCGAACGAGCCGCAGCATATTTGAGCTGCTGGTAACGGCGGGGCCTTTCGCAGTTCTTTGGCTGCTTGCCTACCTGTGCCTTTCCCATGGTATCTGGCTTGGCTTTGTAGTCGCGGTGCCGGCCGCCGCAGCCTTCCTGTTGAGGCTGTTCATGATCCAGCATGATTGCGGGCATGGCTCTTTCTTCGCTCGCCGCAGCCTCGACGACTGGACGGGCCGCCTGCTTGGGGTTCTGACGCTGACGCCGTACGACTACTGGCGTCGCGCACATGCCGTCCACCATGCCTCGGCAGGAAACCTGGACGAGCGGGGGATCGGCGACATCGCGACGCTAACCGTCCTGGAATATCGTGCGCTCTCGCCCGCCGGACGACTGCGTTACCGGCTATACCGGCACCCGCTGGTGATGTTCGGCATCGGTCCGGCGTGGATCTTCCTCCTGAAGCAACGTCTGCCCTTCGGAATGATGCGCTCAGGAGCTATGCCGTGGGTCTCGACGATGGCCACCAATGTCGCCGTCTTCGCCCTGGCAGCCGCGATGGCATTTGCCATTGGCCTCGGCCCCTTCCTCGCGGTTCATCTGCCCATCGTGCTTCTGGCGGGGGCGGCGGGCGTCTGGCTCTTCTACGTTCAGCATCAATTTGAGGAGACGCATTGGTCGACGGACGACGATTGGCATTTCCCTGGCGCGGCCCTTCACGGCGCCTCGTACTATGATCTGCCTCTGGTGCTAAGATGGATGACCGGCAATATCGGCATTCATCACGTACACCACCTGTCAAGCCGCATCCCCTACTACAGGCTGCCGGAAGTGCTGCGCCATCATCCGGAGCTCGCTTTGATCGGACGCGTGACGATTCGGGATAGCATCAGGTGTGTCCGGTTGGCGCTCTGGGATGAAGAGCAAAAAAAGCTGCTCTCGTTCCGAGATGCGATGGTTTAGCGCCGACGATCTCAGACAAGAGCATAGTTCATCCCCCACCGCCTACGACCGTGGCTGATCGTTGCCGCAGGACGCCCCCCCCAAAGATGGTGGAGCGAGTTGCAGCAATCGTCTGGCGGTGCGAGAACTTTCGTGGCAACACATCTGACCGCGTAGGGAAAGATCATGAACAGAACCGTTTACCTCAATGGCGATTGGATCGCGGAAGCCGATGCCAAGATCTCAGTCTTGGATCGCGGTTTCCTGTTCGCAGACGCCATCTACGAAGTCACGGCAGTCGTCGAAGGCAAGCTCATCGACTATCCCGGCCATGCGGCCCGACTGCGCCGGTCCCTGGACGCTCTTGGCATTCCCATGCCCGTTGCCGAAGAGGAGTTGCTGGCGCTGCACAAGGAGATCGCCAGGAGGAACGGTATCGCGGAAGGGCTCATATACCTACAGATCTCCCGTGGCGTTCAGGATCGGGACTTCCTTTTTTCGCGGGATACAGAGCCAACCATCGTCCTGTTCACCCAGTCAAAGCAGATCCTTCACAATCCAAAGTGGAAGACAGGGCTGGCTCTGCAGACTGTGCCCGACGGCCGCTGGTCGCAGCGTCAGATCAAGACCGTGCAACTCCTCTACTCCTCTCTGATGAAGACGGATGCCCACAGCAAGGGTTACGACGACGTGCTGTTTGTAGAGGACGGATATGTCACGGAAGCCAGCTCCGCGAACTTCCACATCGTGACGTCTGACGGCGTCGTTGTCACGCGAGAGCTGTCCAATGCCCTCCTCCACGGCATCACGCGTAGTTCCATCCTTGACCTGGCTCGGCAAGCAGGAGTCGCTGCGGAAGAGCGTCGCTTCACCGTAGACGAAGCAAGATCGGCGGCCGAGGCTTTTGTCACGTCGGCAACCAGCTTCGTTACACCAGTGGTGAGCCTTGACGGTCAGAAGATCGGTACGGGCGACGTCGGCCCTGTAAGCCGGCGGCTGCTCGAGATCTACATCGACAATCAACTCGCTCAAGGGTTGGCGGTAGCGGACTGATTTCAGGCGACCGATGTAAAGACGCGGTTTGTGCGAGAGGCGCGGCCAAATCTAGCGTTTTAGGAGATTCTCCGAAGCCTCGACGACTTGGCCGTGCGAGTGCCCACGAACATCGTTCGCCTCATTTGTGAGCGCTCCCTCTCCGGCCGTAGCGTCCTCGGTGTCGCTCCCCGTTGCAGCGCCGCGTGGCGCGGTGACAGGTGGGGCTGGCTGTCCTTCGCCCATCGGAACGAAGGGCACACCCTTAGGAAAAACCACTTCACGCGCTGTGTCTGGCAACTCTATCCCGGCTTTGAGCAGGCTGTTCTTGCACAGCCGCAGGAGAGCCGAATTTGCCTTCGCGGGCGAGTAGGTCCGGCTATCGAACCAGTAGCTTACGGACAGGTTGACGGTAGCCGCTCCTAGCTCATCCACCAGCACTAGGGGCTCCGGTTGCGCAAGCACGGCCGGATGTCGTCTTAGAATTTCCAGTATCAGCGCCTGAGCCTGAGGGACGGAGGAATCATAGCCAATGCCGACGAGGAACTCTGCCCGTCGGGTTGGCGTGCTGGAATAGTTCTTTATCGTGTTTTTGAACACCGCCGCATTTGGAATCTGCACGTGATTGCCATCCAGGGTCAACAGAACCGTGCTTCGGGTATTGAGATTTTGCACGATTCCCGTCTCTCCCGCCACCTCGATCAGGTCCCCGGTGCTGAACGGATTGCGGACACTGAGGAGCAGACTTGCGAGGAAGTTCTCGGCGATGTCTCGGAAAGCAAAGCCGACGATGATACCGACGAGCCCGGTGCCTCCGAGGACTGTGACAGCAAGCCGCGTTAGCCCAGCCACCTGAAGCACGAAGTAAATGCCAAGAAGCAGAACGGGGATCGAGATGGTTCTTACCACGACCCCACGCAGAAGTGGCGATGGTATCCGCTGTTCCAGTAGACGCCTGGCCACGGCCGCAACCAGTGCGGCTACCCCCCACGTAGCAGCCACTATGGCAAGTGCCAGAACGACCAGCGGTACGATCTCGCCTGCTCGGCGCGAAAGCTGTTGCACCTCGGCTGCCGCACGGTCGACCGTTGAGGCAAAGTCGCTGGCAACTGAGAGCTTGTTGACGACAGCGATGCTTCCCTCCGCCCTCTCGGCCAACTGAACGGCCCAGCTTCGGTGTTCGGCTGTATCGCTGATGCCCTGAAGCGTGACGACGCCTTCCTCCACACTGACTTGCACCGATCTATACCACCCCGTTGCATTCAGAATGGCCGCCAGGCGATCCGCCAGAGCGGCGTCCTCCACAACCGCAGTGACAGCCACGCTGTCATCAACGCGTTCGCCTGCTTCGTTGGTGATAGCCGAGGCGGGAAGGTCTTGCGCATTGGAAGGCGCGGCGCTCGCCAATACACACAATAATGTGAGGGCGAGACAACGCTTAGAGCTGAAGATCTTGTGACAGTCGTGCATTTCGTGAAATGCGCCAGCTTTGGCGATCGTTCCCCTTGAGCCGTTGGCGGCTTCGCCAGATAAACCCAAGGGACCGGCGATGAGGGAGGCACTCCTCGCCCTGAAAGGGATCACTACGCCAACTCCTCATCCGTCTACTCCATTTCAGTCAACGTGTGTTTTTGTTGCGCGTTCCCAGGTGCGGAGAGACGCAATGGCAAAGCCCAAGGCGACTTGTTGAAATTTAACTTCCCATACGCACACCGGCCCGCTACACTAACCGAAATATCTGGCATTCGAGCCCCGCCTCCGATCGCGCCTCTGCGTGAATCGGCGCGGGGTTTTTCGCATTGAGGAACTGATGAAGCGGACCTTGGAGATAGGCGTTCTGTTTTCACGCAGCGGCATGTATGCCGCGCTGGCGCGCTCGACTCGTCTAGGGGTGTTGAAGGGCGTCGAAGAGGTCAATGCTGATCCCGCGCTTGACGTTGAGTTCCGCATCGTTGAACGCGATCCGGAGGGACGTCTCGACCGCTATGCGCCGCTGTGCCGCGAGATCCTGCGGGGGTCGGCAGCACGTCACATCTTCGGCTGCATCACCTCCGCGAGCCGGAAAGAAGTCATTCCCGAACTTGAGCGTTTTGACGGAGTACTGTGGTACCCGGTGCCTTACGAAGGGTTCGAGGCATCAGAGCGGGTGGCCTACACACACTCCTGCCCAAATCAGCATCTGCTGCCGCTTCTCGACTGGGCGCTGCCGGAGCTGGGTACCCGTGCCTATCTTGTCGGCTCCAACTACATATGGGGCTGGGAGATGGCCCAGATCGCACGTGAACGCATCGCAGCGGCAGGCGGCCAGGTCCTGGGCGATCGCTACCTTCCGATCGGCGACACCGAACTGGACCACATTATCGACGACATTCGAGCTCTGAAGCCGAGCTTCGTCCTGAATTCGCTGGTAGGCGACAGTTCCTATGCCTTCCTAACGCGGCTTGCGGACCTGAAGCGGGAAGCGTCATTTGCCGGCAAGCTGACGGTGCTATCGTGCAACTTCAGTGAAAGCGAGATCAAGGCTGCCGGCGGCGCGGCCGAGGGATTGGTTGCGGCAGGCCCTTGGTTCGAACCCGCCGGCGGTGCTGGAGGGTCGTTTCACGAGATGGCGCGCCAATCCGTCCACGAGCTTGCCTCGCTTCTTCACGGCCGCCCTGGAACAGAAATGCTACCCCTGGCCGAGTTGCTGGAGACGGCCATCCGCGCCGGACACACGTCGAAGCTCGATCCTGCGCATCTGCATGCGGTTCAGCCCACAATCATCGCCCGACTGGAAAATGGCCGCTTCCAGGAGATCAAGCGGCTGCCCGTGCGGCGCGCGGACCCTTATTTGACCGATCGCAGTCAAACCGCGCGGCCGGAATTCCGGCTCAAGGTGGTCTCATGAGCCACATCAGGACGGAAAACCTTGGCGGGGCAATCGCCTGGATCCTGCACCGACCTCACCCGTCGGTCCAAGGTCTCATTCGCCAGCTCGGAGTCATCGGGCTCGACGTTCGCGAGGCCTGGCCGGAACTACCCGCTGAGGCAATCGGCGCGGGCTTCATCTTCTACGATGCCGACATGGGACACGACGAGCAGTTTCCCTGGGCATCGGGGCAGTCGCCCATGCCCATGATCGCGCTGATCGGTTCGGAGGCACCGGGGCGTTTGAGGTGGGCGATGGAGATCGGTGCCCACGC
>DASYHX010000370.1:0-12910 GCA_035998065.1 Pseudorhizobium sp. | reverse complement strand
CTCTCGTCCTTGGCCGGGCGCTTGTGTTTGCCGGCAAATCAGGCTTTGGTGCTCTCATAGTCGGGCCGGCACGGAGGGACAACTGCCAAACGTTAGCGATCTTGTCGGCGACCTCGCACGCTCCCTCGGATTCCTGAGCCGATTCCCAATCTCCAGCCGCTTTTTTGAAGGCCATGACGGCTCCGTCAGCCGAGCGGTTCGGGTCTTCCCGCTCGCGGGGCTCGTGATCGCCCTGCCGGCGGCCTTACTGCTCTGGCTGCTACTCGAATGGAAGGCCGATCCCCTGCTTGCAGCGCTCATCGCGCTTGGGGCGGTGACGCTGTCAACCGGCGCGCTGCACGAGGACGGCCTTGCCGACACCGCCGACGGACTAGGAGGCGGACGCAACAGCGAGCACATCCTCTCAGTCATGAAAGACAGCCGGACGGGCAGCTATGGCGTGATTGCGCTTGTTCTTTCCTATGGCTTACGTGCAACGGCCTTGGCCTCGCTGGCCAGTTCGTCCGCGGCCCTTCCCGCGTTCGCACTCCTCTCTGCCGCTGCCGGCAGCCGCGCGCTGATGGTAGGCCACTGGCGCGCACTGCCGCCTGCTCGCCACGGAGGAGTCGCGGTGGCTGCGGGCCGACCGGAAGCAGACGCAAGCACCTTCGCCCTTGCCAGTGCCGCTCTCATCTGCCTGCTGCTTCTGGTTTCGGTGGCCGGGCTCCTGCCTCTGCTTTTTGCGACGGCGCTGGCCGCCCTTGGGGTCTTCGGCCTTACGCGCCATGCCGCGCAGCGGATCGGCGGCCATACCGGCGACACCATCGGCGCCTCACAACAGGTTGGCGAGATCGTGTTTCTCCTTGCCCTTGCGCTCGCCGTCTGAGCCGCCGATATGTCAGCGATGATCTCGCCCTGCATACTCCTCTGTGCCATTGATGACGTTACCGGCTACTGCTTCGGCTGCGGTCGCACCCGCGCCGAGATTGCCGGCTGGATGAGCTTCACGGAAGTGGAGCGCAATGATCTGATGAAAATCCTGCCGTCTCGCCTCGAAAACGTGGAGCGCCGGCCCCGCCGGGAGACCAAGCGACAGCGCCTGGCACGGGAGCGTACTCACTCATGAATGGTCTCACCTTCGTCCTGCTGATACTTGGCGGCGGGCTCGTCCTCCTGGTCTTCAACCACGACAGCGGGCAGACCTTTGGCATGCCTAATGAAGACTTCGGCCGCATGATCTATCTCCTTCCCATTGCCGGCCTCCTGTCCGTTGGCATCCTGGCAGGCAGACGCGGCAACATGGAGCAGATCCTTCGCTACGTCGCCATCTGGCTGTTGATCATCATGGCGCTGGTGGCCGCTTACCTCTACCGTCACGACCTGCAAGGCGTGGGTGCGCGCATGTCGGCTGGGCTGATGCCAGGAAGTGCTGTCGAGGTGACGACCCGCAATGGCGATAGCGAGGTGATCGTTCATCGCAATATGAGCGGCCACTATGAGGCTCCGGTCAGCATCGATGGTCAGTCCGTTTCGATGTTGGTCGATACCGGCGCAAGCACTGTTGTCCTCTCCTTCGAGGACGCCGAGCGTATTGGATTGAACCCGGACCGCCTCGCGTACACCGTCACGGTGCAGACGGCCAATGGCCGTGCCACGGCCGCACCGGTGCCGCTCGATGAGATTTCGATCGGCCCGATCCGGAGGCGCAACGTCCGCGCCATGGTTGCAGAGGAAGGGCGCCTAGACCAGAGTTTGCTTGGCATGAGCTTTCTGTCGACCTTGAGTTCGCTGCAGATTCAGACGGACGAACTGCGGCTCAGGGACTAGACAACTCTTGTTCGGGCTTCTGGTCAGGCCGATGCGCCCAGCGCGCGCGGGTGAATTCTAGGTAGCGAGCCCGAAGCTCCTGCATATCGATAGCGCCTTCAACCCAGGCTTCCACATGCACGAGAAACTGCGGATCGCGCTCGAAGCTCGCGCCGCGTGCCTCCAGCCGCGCAATCACTCGTTCCACGATGCCGCGGCGGATCTCAGGCGAAGTTGGCCGCATTGGTTCTTCTGATGCCTGCGGTTCAGAGTTCGCGCTGCTGATCTCGTCCATTTCGCGCATTTAGCCGCCACCTGTTTGTGTCGCACCCATCGAGACATCATCCCGCCGCCCGATGGCGCGTTGTTCGGCTTCCGCGGGAGCCGAACGAGTCACCTTGGCATAAGACGACAAATGTTAGCAGATAGAAAACAAGCGGTCCTGCACAAACAGCCAGGAACACCCTGCAGTCGATCCGGTCCTAGCTGCGCAGCCGGTAACCCGTGCGGAAGATCCACGCCACCAGCGTAAGGCACAGCAGGAGGAACAGGCCGATCATGCCGAGGCTGATTACGGGATTGACGTCGGCGATCTCATAGAAGCTCCAGCGGAAGCCGCTGACGAGATAGAGCACCGGATTGAAGTGGCTCACTGTCTGCCAGAAAGGCGGCAGCATATCGATGGAGTAGAAACTGCCGCCAAGGAACGTCAGCGGCGGCACGACCAGCATCGGCATGATGTTGAGCTGCTCGAAATTTTTCGCCCAGATGCCAATGATGAAGCCCGCCAGGCTGAAGGTGATGGCGGTGAGCACCAGGAAGACCAGCATCATGAAAGGATGAGCGATCGAGATGTCAACAAAGAAGGTTGCCGTCGCCAGAATGATCAGGCCAATGATCAGCCCCTTGCTGGCCGCGGCGCCCACATATCCGAGCAGAATCTCGCTCATGGCGATTGGGGCCGACAGGATCTCGTAGATCGTCCCGGTGAATTTCGGGAAGTAGATGCCGATAGAGCCATTGGCGATGCACTGCGTCAGGAGCGACAGCATGATGAGACCCGGCGTGATGAAGGCGCCATAGGAGATGCCTTCGATCTGCTCGATCCGCGAGCCGATCGCGGTCCCGAACACGATGAAGTAGAGCGAGGTCGTCAGCACCGGCGACACCACGCTTTGCAGCAGCGTGCGACGCATCCGCGCCATCTCGAACAGGTAGATGGATTTGACCGCTTCGAAGTTCATGCTCTTTGTCCCACCAGTTCAACAAAAATATCCTCGAGCGAGCTCTGACGCGTCGAGAGATCCCGGTACTCGATGCCGTGGGCGGCGAGCGTCCCGAGCAGCGTCGCAATACGACCTTGCTCCGTCTCGCCTTGATATTCGTAAATGAGTGCGCTGCCGTTCTCTGCAATGGAGACACTGTAGGAGCCCAGTGCTTCCGGTAGCGTCTCCATCGGTTCGATGAGCTCGAGCCGGAGTTCTTTGCGCCCCAATTTCTGCATCAGCGCCGTCTTCGCTTCCACCAGCAAAAGCTCGCCGCCATTGATCACGCCGACGCGGTCGGCAATCTCTTCCGCCTCTTCGATATAATGGGTGGTTAGAATGATGGTGACACCGTTCTCTCGTAGCCGCTCGACGACCTGCCACATCTCGCGACGCAGATTGACGTCGACGCCGGCGGTCGGCTCGTCGAGAAATAGGATGCGCGGCTCGTAGGACAGGGCTTTCGCAATCAGCACGCGCCGCTTCATGCCGCCGGAAAGCTCACGCAGCATGTTGTCGCGCTTTTCCCACAGCGAAAGATCCTTGAGGATCTGTTCGATCAGCGCCGGATTGGGCTTCTTGCCGTGAACGCCTCGCGAGAAGGTCACCGTGTTCCAAACCGTCTCGAACTGGTCCGTCGTCAGTTCCTGCGGCACCAGGCCGATCATCGCACGCGTCTGGCGGAAGTCCTTCACCACGTCGTGCCCGCCGACGAGGACCTGGCCGCCGCTCGGATTGATCAGCCCGCAGACGATGGAGATCAGCGTCGTCTTGCCGGCTCCGTTCGGGCCAAGCAGCGCAAGGATCTCGCCTTCCTCTATGTTTAGGTCGACGCCCTTCAGCGCCTCGAAGCCGTTGCCGTAGGTTTTCTTGAGGTTGCGGATGGAAACAATGGGCGCCATGGGAAAAGGATCTCGGAAGGAGTCGGAGCTGAAGTGGCGCCGAATATAGGTGCGACCGTCATCGAGACCATAGCTGTAATCAAAACACTGTGTTTTCGACCCGTTCAAAACGGCTTAGGCGAATACCGTCAGGAAGAACTGCAGCGACACCGTGATCAGGAACAATCCGAAGCCGATCTCCAACTGCCGCTTCGTCATCGCATGGGCTAGCCGGGCGCCCAATGGTGCTACCGACAGCGTGATCGGGATGAGCAACGCGACCGCCAGCCAGTTGATGTAGCCGGTCGAAAAGGGCGGCAGACCCGGCTCGCCCCAGCCGGCGAGCAGATAACCAAAAAGTCCCGGCAGCGAAATCAGCACACCGACGCCTGCAGAGGTTGCCACGGCTTGATGGATGGAGCGTCCGTAAAGCGTCATGAACGTGTTGTTGAGAACACCGCCGCCGATCCCCATCAGACCTGAAAGCACGCCAATCGCCATCCCGACGGCGAATTTGATAGGGTTGCCCGGCAGGTCGGATCCCAGCTGCCAACTGGCGCGGTTGAATATCATCCTCAAGGCAAGGCCAAGGGCGATCAGCGCGAAGATCAGCTGCAGCTCCGTGCTCGACGCCACTGCCGCAATGCCTGCAGCGAGCAATGTGCCGAGAGGCACGGCGACCACCCATTCCTTCAACAATTTCGTGTCGACCGCTCCCCGCTGCCGGTGCGCCAGGAAGGAGCGGATGGATGTCGGCACAATGATGGCAAGCGAGGTGCCGAGTGCGAGATGCATCCGCACCTCTTCCGGGACCTGAAGGATGCCAAAAACATGAAAGAAGATCGGCACCAGGATCGCGCCCCCGCCAATGCCGAACATGCCTGCAAGAACGCCAGCCAGTACGCCCGATGCGGCCAGCGCGATGACATAGGGGATGATTTCGATGACGGGAGGCATGGCGAACCGGACATGGGAAAAGTGCGAGGGATACGCAAAGAAGCTGTGTCTTCTCGCACCGAATTACTTGTCGGACAAGTCGCGGCCTAGGCATCCGAAGGACCGTGTGTGGTGTGCCGCCTCTTTGGTCCTTCGCCGTCCGATCCTAGTCGCAGAACTTCGAGCCGGACTTGCGCGAGCGCAGGTCGAAGTGGAAGTGGTTCCAGTGCTCCTTGTTGCTCCCCGGTCCCAACACCGTGTGGAAGTACTTGCAGCTGTCGTCGCGCACCGTGTTCAGAAGGCCCTTCTCGCGGAAGGCAAAGAAGCCCTTCTTGCGCACATCGATCTTCTTGCCGTTCTTCAGCACGAATTTGCCAAGATCGATCGCATTGCCGCGCGCATGCTCCGACATCGGATTGCGCTTCTGGCGGCTGTTGTTCATCCGGCGGCAGGAATAGCCACCCATGGATTCGATCGTCTTGACGCCGGACAGATAGCGATAGCGCGAGGACGGTGCGAGCTCGAATTTCACCCATTTCGCCAAGGCCAACGTCGTCTGGCAGTTCAGCTTCGTCGCCGGTTTAAGCTGAACTCCCCCAGAGAAGCCGCTGAGCAAGACTGGATACTCGATGCCGCAGCTCGGTCCATCGGCGATCCGCTTGATGTCACGGAAGTCGACGCCGAGCCGGCGCAATTCTGCGCGGCAGCTCACCTCCGATGTCGGCATGACCGCGCGGGGCCGGATTGGCTCGCGCTCCGTTGCTGGATTATCCGGCGCCAGCATCGCCACCTGCTGCGGCTCGTCCGGCAGACGCGTCGGCGCCACAACGGGAGACTGGTCTCCCCAGACAAGCGCCTGGTTCTGCAGACCGGGCTGGAGCCCCTCTCCCTGCCGCTTCGGCGGGATGGTGATCCTCTGATCATCTGACGCCGTGGACCTGCTTGCCGCGGCGCTCACCACCGTCGGACTGTCAGTGCCGATCCCAGCCACCACCGGCTTAGCCGTGGCGCCTTCGGCAATCATCTGGTCCTGTTCCTGTGCAAGCCCGATCACCCTCTCACCTTCGCCGGGCTGCGTAAAGCCGAACTGCGCATCCATGTTCACGCCTTCGTCGGGAACGCGCAGAACGTGCTGTGACTGTCCCTGAAGTTGCATGGCCTCGGGGCTGTCGATCATCGGCAGTGGAGCGCTTCGCACGTTCTGAGGTGCTGCCTGCGTCGGCTGCCCCGCCGAAGCTCCGGGGTAAGGCTCACTGTAACTGCCACCAACCTGCGACATCGGTGAGGGTGGCGCCTGATAGCTGCGCGCTGCCATGTCAGACTGCGACATCGGCGAAATCGCGCTGACGCGCGTCTCACTGTCGATGCCGGCGGGCGGCACCAGCCCTTCGGCGGAGCAGCTCACCAGCATCGTCGTGATCATCAGCGAAGCCAGGGCTCGCCGCGAAAGGGAAGCATACGCCATACCAATTGCCGCTCTCGGTGCCGAAATGGCACATGCGGCAATCATGCTGGATTGAGGTAAATGAAGACTTTCTGAAAGATGACCAGATCAAGGTTTCTCGGCGGCCAGCTTGCCACGTCCCACTAGGCCGCTGCCGCGCCAAGGCGCTCCATCTTCGCCAACCATGGCTCACCTTTGAACCCTCCGGCAGCAACGCTGCCAATGAGCGTTGAGCGCACCGGACGGATACCAACGAAGTGGAGGATACCAACCTTCATCGCCTTCAGGCTGTGGCTGCCGTAGGCGAACCGATAGAACCAGGCGGGCATGCCCATGGTAATGACAACACGGGCGGATTTGCCGGATAAGAGTCCGTTGCGAAACGGCGGCTTCTTGATGTCGTAGGCAAACCCCGGCCGGGCCACCTGCTCCAGAAAGGCCTTCACCAGGGCGGGCATCTCGCCTAGCCACAGCGGGTGAACGAGAACGATGTGGTCTGCAGCCTTGATCACCGCCTGTGCCGCCGCAATGGCCGGCACCACCGCGCCCTCTTCTTGCTCGCGCTGAGAGGTAAGGAACGGAACGTCCATCTGGCTAAGCTCGATGCGATCCACGTGGTGGCCTGCCCCCTGCGCCCCCAAAGCATAGGCGTCCGCGAGCGCATGGCAGAAATGACGCTCGGCCCCATCGGGATGCCCTTGTACGATCACGATCTTAGCCATTGCGCGCCCCTTGTCGTTGCGGAAAGGAGCATAACAGCGACCACGTTTCGTTCATTGCGCAGCATCAAAAAGCCCGCCGGCACTGCTGCCGGCGGGCCGAGAATGGAGCGGACCTGCCTTAGGCAGCGCGTGTGGTGCCGACCGCCTGATATGAAGACGGGGCGACCTGGCCGGCCACGCGGAAGGCCGAAAGCAGGTGCTGCAACTGCATGCTTTGGTCTGCAAGCGTCTGGCTGGCTGCCGTCGTCTCTTCCACCATGGCCGCGTTCTGCTGGGTCATCTGATCCATCTGGTTGACCGAAGCATTGATCTCCTGCAGCGCCGTGGCCTGCTCGCGGGAAGCCGTTGCAATGGTCTCCACGTGGCTGTTGACCCGCTCGACCAGTTGCGCAATCTCCAGCAGCGCATCGCCAGTGGAGCGAACAAGAGAAACACCGCTCTCGACCTCGCGGCCCGAGTTGCTGATCAGCGTCTTGATCTCCTTGGCAGCATTGGCGGAGCGTTGCGCCAGTTCCCGCACTTCCTGCGCGACAACCGCAAAGCCGCGTCCCGCCTCACCTGCCCGTGCCGCTTCCACACCCGCATTCAGCGCAAGCAGGTTGGTTTGGAAGGCGATCTCATCGATGACAGAGATAATCTGGTTGATGCGGCTGGATGAGTCTTCGATCCGACCCATAGCATCGACTGCGCTGCGGACGATCTCGCCCGAGCGTCCAGCACTCTCCTTGGTTTCCGCCACCATGGTTCTTGCTTCATCAGCCCGGGCAGATGCGGTCTTCACCGTAGCGGTAATTTCGTCGAGAGCCGCAGCCGTCTCTTCAAGGGAAGCCGCCTGCTGTTCTGTCCGACGCGAAAGGTTCGCGGTCGCGCCGCTGATATCCGAGGCACTGTCGCGAACGACGTGGCTGCTCTCAGTGATCGCGGAGATCGTCTGGCGCAGCGACGACACTGCCTGGTTGAAGTCGTCCCGCAAGGTCGCATACTCGCTTCCAAGCTCGGAGACCTGAGCGGAAAGATCACCCTGCGCGAGCGCCGAAAGCGCACGGCCGAGTTCGCGCATGGCATGGGCCTGACGTTCGGATGCCGACTTCAATGCCTGTTCATTCGCAGAACGCTCTTCGGAAATTGCCCGCTGCTGCGCACCCTCGCGCTCCTGCAACGTTAGCCGCTCCTCGACGGCATCGCGCAAAACAACGAGCGCACGCGCCATCTTGCCCATCTCATTGTGCTGGTCGGTATGCGGAACGGTGACGTTCGCCTCTCCCTCGGCGATCTGCTCCAGCACGCTCTTGACGTTGCCGAGCGGTCCCGTAACGCTGCGGATCACGAAGAAGGCGCCCGCCAGCAATGCGGCAGCACCGGCGGCAAACATGGTTGCGTAGTTGATCAGGTTCTCGCGGAACATGGCATGCAGGTCGTCGGCATAAACGCCGGTGCCGACGATCCAGCCCCAGGGTTGAAAGCCGATGACGTGGGAGTATTTCTCAACCGGCTCTTCGAGGCCCGGCTTCGGCCAGTAGTAATCGACAAAGCCCTGTCCGTTGGCCTGCACAGTCTTGACGAACTCGACAAACAGGTGCTTGCCGTTCGGGTCCTTGTTCTGCGACAGGTCCGTGCCGTCCAGCGCCGACTTGATCGGATGCATCACCATGAAGGGGCGCATGTCGTTGATCCAGAAATAGCCGCTGCCCCCGTCATAGCGGATATCCCCGATCGCCTTCATCGCCTCGGCCTGCGCCTGCTCACGGGTCATGGCACCAGAAGTCTCCATCCCGTGATATTTGTTCAGGATGCTCATGGCGATGTCGTCCATGTATGCAAGTCCCGCCTTTCGCTCCTTCTCGGATGACGCATAGGTCTGGAACAAGCTGAATGTCATCGCACTGGCCAAGATGACCAGAGCGAACACCACCAGCGCATACATTCTCGCAGAAATCGTTAGCCGCTGCACAAGAACCCCCCCTTTTGTAACAATATGTAACAATATCTAGCCCACGAAAGTTACTGGGTAGTGAAGAGCAGCAACCTCCCTCCAGACGCGAGTTAGGCGACACTAAAGTTCAGTGCGTGCCTCCAAGGCCGACATTTGCGCGGCAGGCTGGCATCCCGCCGGGGAATCGGTTCATCTGCGAGCAAAGGAGCCGCGCTATGACAACTGCCGAACGACCCACGGGTGAACTCACGCTGCGCACCCTCGCCATGCCTACCGACGCCAATCCTGCTGGTGACATCTTCGGCGGTTGGGTCATGTCACAGATGGATCTTGCGAGCGGCATTCGTGCCGCCGAACGCGCTCGTGGACGCGTCGTGACCGCAGCCGTGAAGGAAATGGCGTTCCAACTGCCGGTCAAAATCGGTGATACGCTCAACGTTTACACAGAGATCATTCGCGTTGGTCGCACTTCCATCACGCTACAGGTGGAAGCCTGGGCGCACCGGGCCCGGCATCGCGCACTGGAGAAGGTAACCGCAGGCACCTTCATCATGGTGGCGCTCGACGAAAATGGCGTGTCGACACCAGTACCTCCCGAGGAGCCTTGATACGCCCTCATCCACCTTAGACACTGTTCAATCGGATCGTCGTATTCCTGTTAAGTCTAAATTATCAGCAGTTCAGTAGCCTCCCACAAGGCCCGGTTGTGGCATTGGAGAGGAAGCATGCCAAGTCTGGGAGGCAGGAGCGCTAGCGGAAAGACGATTGCTCTGGAGGTCCGTACCGCCCAGGCTCGCTCCGTCTTGGGATCCTTGACCATCTCCCTTTGGGCAAACAGCTTCATCGCGTTGACGACGACAGCCATCCTCTGGTTGCATCGCCCAAGCCACACGCTGATGTATTGGCTGGCCGCAGTGGTTTCGCTGAATCTTGTGCGCATCGTCGTCTCGGCGGTCATTACGCGACACGACGGTGCGAGCAGACGCACCGAGCAGGTCCTGCGCACGCTTACCTTTGCTTCTCTGTGCAGCGGCTGTTTGTGGGCGCTTGTACCCCTCCTGGGACTGACGGTGGGAGACGACAGGGCGCATGCCTATGTGATCTTCATCATCGCCGGCATCTGCGCCGGCGCCGTCATCCAGAGCACCGCATACTCATGGGTCGCGATTGCGTTCGGTGCGCCGCAGATGCTCTCGGCTGTCGTAACCCTGCTGATGACAAAAACGGTGATCGGAGCAGTGGTTTCGTTAGACGTGCTTCTGCTGATGGTGATGATGTTTCGCAGCAGTCGCATTAGCGAAGCGAACTTTATCGCAAGTCATGGTGATCGATTACGCGCCGTTTCGCTTGCCGCCTCGCTTTCGAAAGCCAACATGGACATCCGCTCAGCCAACAGACAGCTCGAGATCATGGCAAGTCGCGATGCCCTTACCGGCCTTGGTAATCGTGCCGCCTTCAACCTCGGCCTTGCCCGTATCATGGAAAGAAACCAGCAGGATGATCAGCCGGCTGCTTTGTTGATCGTCGACCTCGACCAGTTCAAATCGATCAATGACACGATGGGCCATTCGGCAGGTGATGCGGTTCTCGCGGAAGTCGCTCGCCGACTGCAGCAGGCCATCGATTCGACAGATCTGGTTGTCCGGCTTGGTGGCGATGAATTCGCGGTGATTATCCAAGGTCCACAGGCTGTCAAGAAATCGCATGCAGCGGCAGCCACGTTCATGTCTAGCCTGTCCTACCCGTTCCTGATCGATGACCGTCAGTTGGAAACCGGTGCGAGCATAGGACTTGCCTTCTTCCCTGAACACGCCCGAACGCCGGACGATCTGTTCGCCTGCGCCGATATCGCACTGTACGCGGCAAAGGACCAGGGACGTCGGCGCATCTGCGTCTTCAACCCTGACATCAAGTGCAAGCTCGACCGCCAGAGGCAGCTCGAAATGGATGTCGGCCGCGCCATCACGAACGGCGAAATCAGGGTCTTCTTCCAGCCGCAGGTTGAACTGTCGAACGGGGCGCTGACAGGCTTCGAGGCACTCATTCGCTGGAGGCACCCGGAGCTCGGACCTGTCGCTCCGCCGGAAATCGTTCGCGCCGCCCACGCCATTCACCAGTCGGAGGCCTTGACCCGACACGTTGCAACAGAATCGGCGCACTTGGTTCACCGCCTTCCGGACCTCGGCTTGGAGCGCCTCCGCGTTGCCGTCAACATATCGCCCCGAGAACTATCCGCTTATTCTCTCTCGCAAACGCTCCGCGACGTCGTAGCCACGACGTCGATCGACCCGTCTCAGCTTGAGATCGAAATCACCGAGGAAGCTATGCTGGATACAGCTGCAGCGGGTGCGGAGCTGGCGCTGCTGGAACAGGCAGGGTTCCGCCTCGCCGTGGACGATTTTGGCATGGGCCATTCGTCTCTCGCTCATCTCATGAGCCTGCGGGTCCATCGTCTCAAGATTGATCGTAGCTTCGTGCGGGGCATCGCAGAAAGCCGCCAGAACCAAGCGCTCGTCTCGGCGCTTGTCGCGATGGGGCACGCGCTGATGATCGACATCGTGGTCGAGGGTGTCGAGACGACCGAGGACGCGGACACCTTGCGCATGTTGGGCTGCCGCTTCGGACAAGGCTATCTGTATGGCCATCCGATGTCTGTCGAGGCGTTGGAGATTTGGATCAAAGGTCGCGCCGGCGCCATTCGGTCCGCAGCCCACGCAGTCTGATCACACAGTTGGCGTGGCAATTGCCCGCTTCAGCACCTCAAACACCTGCGCGTCTGCGCACTGCGTGACATTGAATCGCATGGAAGATGTGCAGGACTGCGAGACGCTGAACACATTGCCGGGTGCCAGCACCACATCCTCCGCCAGTGCCCGCCGCGCGATCTCTGCGCCATCCAGTCCGTCAGGCAGCTCGCACCAGAGGAAGATTCCGCCCCGCGGCTCGATCCACGGGTGGATTTCGAGCGCCCGAAGCCGTGACGCCACGTCTTCCCTCGCGCGCGCCAGCCGGTCGCGAAGCCCATTCAGATGGCGCCGGTAGCTGCCGTCGCGCAGGATCGCGTAGACCAGATTGGCGGAAACCGGATTGCCGCCGAAGGTCGTCGCAATCTTCAGATCTGAAAGACGCTCGATCCATTCCGGTCGCGCGGCAATGTAGCCGCAGCGCGCCGCTGCCGTCAGCGTCTTCGAGAAGCTGCCGATCTGGATCACCCGGTCGAGACCGTCGAGCGCGGCCAGCCGCGGCGCCGGTCCCTCGCAGAAATCGCCGAAGATGTCGTCCTCGATGATCGTCAGCCCCGCCTCCCCGGACAGCGCAAGCAGCCGATGCGCGGTCGCTGGTGAAAGCATGGTGCCGGTCGGATTGTGAAGACCGGAATTGGTGATGTAGAGCCGCGGATGATGCTCGCCGAGTGCCGCCGCGAATGCCGCCAGGTCGGGCCCCGACGGTGTCCATGGCACGCCGACGATCTTGACCCGATGCGCGCGCAGCAGGGCCAGGAAGTTGAAGTAGCACGGATCATCGACCAGAACCGTGTCGCCCGGCTCGACGAGCAGGCGGCAGAGCATGTCGATCGCCTGCGTGCCGCTTTCCGTCAGCAGGATCTGGTCCGCCGGCGCCACCACGCCGTGCTCGTTCATCCTCAGCGACAGAAGCTGGCGCAGCGACGGATGCCCCAGCGGTGTGCCGTAGTCCACCAGATGGCCGGCCTCGGCGCGCGCGAACTGTCGCAGCGCCTTGCGCAGTTCCGCTTCTGGCATCCAGGACGCAGGTAACCAGCCGCAGCCGGGCTTCGGCACGTTGCCTCCCGCCTCCAGCGATTGCCGGGACACCCAGAAAGGATCCACCGCCCGCTCCAGCCGCGGACCGATCTCGGTTAGCGCAAGCGGCTGCGGCGCCCGCGTCACATAGAATCCCGAACCCGGCCGCGACTGGATGAGCCC
>DASYHX010000316.1:0-20520 GCA_035998065.1 Pseudorhizobium sp. | reverse complement strand
TCATCTCCTCCAGTCGGATTCGGTCGCTGCTGGCACAAGGCGATGTCGCAGCCGCTGCAGGCCTTCTTGGCTACCGCTACACGTTGGAGGCTGAGATTATCGGCGGCGAGAAGCTTGGCCGCACGCTCGGTTACCCCACCGCCAATATGTCGCTGCCGCCGGAAACGGAGCTGAAGGCGGGCATCTATGCTGTCCACCTTCGCACGGCTGACGGCACGATCCGCGACGGTGTCGCAAGCTACGGGCGTCGGCCGACGGTAACCGAGGGCGGTGCCCCGCTTCTTGAAACCTATGTGTTCGACTTCTCCGGCAATCTCTACGGTCAGACCTGTTCGGTCTCCTTCTTTGGTCATCTTCGCGACGAACTGAAGTTCGACGGGCTGGATCCGCTGGTTGAACAGATGAAGCGCGACGAGGAGGAGGCGAGGGCGCTTCTTTCCGGTGTACGGCCGTTAGGCGAACTGGACGCGAAGATCGCGTTCTGATGGCGGCGGCTGGGCAGATTAGCCAGCGGGTACAGCGCTTCGCCTTGACGCTCCGAGCAACTTGACGCCTAGTCGCGAACCTGAAACGATGACACGAGCAGGAAAGACACGATGATGGCCAGCACCCCGCGCCGCCCCGTTAATCCCATGGATGCCGCTGAGGCACTGTTCAAGCCGGCTAAGAAGCCGGCGGCTCCCGCACAGGAACGCCGCGGGCTGCCGGAGGTCAAGGAGCTCGTCTCGATCAAGCTGGACAGCGCCGTGCTGGAGCATTTCCAGAAGGACGGGGCCGGCTGGCAGGATCGTATCAACGACGCCTTGCGCGCCGTCGTCGCCGCAGAGAGCGAATAGAGACGACCGGTTCACCTGCCGCGAGCCTCTTTTCTTTGCGGCAAAAACCCCCTAAAGAACGCGGCACAATGACGTATCCTTCGGCGGCCCGGATTATCCGAATTATCGGCCCGGCCCTCCCGGCAGCTTGAACAGCCGCGGGAAGGTCCGGGTTTTTGGCGCCTGGATGCACCCCATGCGCGTTTGCCGCCACTTCATGACATAGTCCGCGCGACCAAACAGGTCGCCCTATCCGATGGTTGATCCATGACCGATACCGCAGACAAGATCGATTACTCCAAGACACTTTATTTGCCCGAGACGGAATTCCCGATGCGTGCCGGCCTTCCCCAGAAGGAACCGGAATTGGCAAAGAAGTGGAAGGAGATGGGGCTATACAAGCGCCTGCGCGCCTCCGCTGCCGGCCGCGAAAAGTTTGTCCTCCACGACGGTCCGCCCTATGCCAACGGCAATATCCACATCGGCCACGCACTGAACAAGGTGCTGAAGGACGTCATCACTCGCTCCTTCCAGATGCGTGGCTATGACTCGAACTACGTTCCTGGCTGGGACTGCCACGGCCTTCCGATCGAATGGAAGATCGAGGAGAAATATCGCGAGAAGGGCAAGGACAAGAACGAGGTGCCGGTCAACGAATTCCGGCAGGAGTGCCGTGAGTTCGCGCAAGGCTGGATCGACGTGCAGTCGGAAGAGTTTCGCCGATTGGGCATCGAGGGCGACTTCGACAACCCGTACACGACGATGGCCTTCCACGCCGAAGCACGCATCGCTGGAGAGTTGTTGAAGATCGCTCGATCCGGCCAGCTTTATCGAGGCTCCAAACCGATCATGTGGTCGGTCGTCGAGCGAACGGCTCTGGCCGAAGCCGAGGTGGAGTATGCGGAGGTCGAGAGCGACACGATCTGGGTTAAGTTCCCAATCCTGTGCATGGTCGAGCCAGGCGTAGCCCTTGCGAAGGGTGAAGCCTTCCGCCAGGAAGTCATCGCGCAGAACGCCGAAGGCGGCGTGCTCGGTGATCTTCATGGGGCGTTCGTTGTGATCTGGACGACCACGCCGTGGACTATTCCCGGTAACCGTGCCATCTCCTATTCGCCGCGCGTGCAATACGCACTCTATGAAGTCACGGCCGCTGAAAACGATTTCGGCCCTCGGCCGGGCGAGAAGCTGATTTTCGCCGAGAAGCTGGCTGACGAATCGTTCAAAAAGGCGAAGCTCGAGTACAGGAAGCTGCGTGATGTTGCAGCTGATGAACTTGCGAAGCTTTTGTGCGGGCATCCGCTGCGGCAACTGGGAGGCGGCTACGAGTTTCCCGTTCCTCTTCTCAGTGGCGATCACGTCACAGATGAAGCAGGTACGGGTTTCGTCCACACGGCGCCCTCCCATGGTCGCGAGGACTTCGAGGCGTGGATGGACAATGTCCGCGCGCTCGAAACGCTCGGCATCGATACCAAGATCCCGTTCCCCGTCGACGATGCCGGCTTCTATACGGAAGACGCGCCCGGCTTCGGCCCCTCTGCCGAGGGTGGCGCTGCCCGCGTGCTGGACGACAACGGCAAGAAGGGCGATGCCAACAAGCGCGTTATCGAGGCGTTGATCGAATTCAGGCAGCTCTTCGCGCGTGGCCGCATCAAGCACGACTATCCGCATTCCTGGCGTTCGAAGAAGCCCGTCATCTTCCGAAACACGCCCCAGTGGTTTGTCTACATGGACAAGGAACTCGGCGACGGCACGACGCTGCGCAGCCGCGCGCTGTCTGCGATCGACCAGACCCGCTTCGTCCCGGCGGGCGGCCAGAACCGCCTGCGCGCCATGATCGAGCAACGCCCGGATTGGGTCTTGTCGCGCCAGCGCGCCTGGGGCGTGCCGATCTGCGTTTTCGCTGACGTCGACGGCAACGTGCTGCAGGACGATGCCGTCAACGCCCGCATTCTTGAAGCCTTCGAGAAGGAGGGCGCCGATGCCTGGTTCGCCGAGGGCGCTAGAGAGCGGTTCCTGGGCAAGGAGTATGACGGCGAGAAGTGGCAGATGGTCACCGATATCCTCGACGTCTGGTTCGACTCGGGCTCCACCCACACCTTCACGCTCGAGGACCGCCCGGACCTGAAATGGCCGGCGGACGTCTACCTGGAAGGCTCCGACCAGCACCGTGGCTGGTTCCATTCCTCGCTCTTGGAAAGCTGCGCAACCCGCGGTCGCGCGCCGTATGATGCCGTCGTCACCCATGGCTTCACCATGGCCGAAGACGGACGCAAGATGTCTAAGTCGCTCGGCAACACCGTCACGCCGCAGGAGGTCATGAGCCAGTCGGGTGCGGATATTCTGCGCTTGTGGGTGATGAACACCGACTACTGGGAAGACCAGCGCCTCGGCAAGACGATCATACAGACCAACATCGACAGCTACCGGAAGATCCGCAACACGATCCGCTGGATGCTCGGCACGCTCGCCCACGACCATGGCGACGAGATGGCCTACGCCGACCTGCCGGAACTCGAGAAGCTGATGCTGCATCGGCTTTCCGAGCTAGATGAACTGGTGCGCAAGGGCTATGACGAATTCGACTTCAAGCGGATCGTCCGTACGTTGTCGGACTTCGCGAATGTGGAACTCTCAGCCTTCTACTTCGACATCCGCAAGGATGCGCTTTACTGCGACGCTCCGTCCAGCGTGAAGAGGCGCGCGTCTCTTTACGTCATCCGAAAGCTTTTCGACTGCCTGGTGCTCTGGTTTGCGCCGATGATGCCGTTCACAACCGAGGAAGCATGGCTGTCGCGCAATCCGAACGCTGTTTCCGTCCACCTCGAACAGTTTCCGGAGCTTCCGGAAGGCTGGCAAAACGAGGGGCTGGCGGAGAAGTGGAGAAAAGTTCGCACCGTCCGCCGTGCCGTCACGGGGGCGCTGGAAGTGGAGCGCAAGGAGAAGCGGATCGGCTCATCGCTTGAGGCAGCTCCGGTCGTCCATGTCGCAGATCCCGAGCTGATTAAGGCGCTGGAAGGCCTCGACTTCGCAGAAATCTGCATCACCTCGGATATTTCTGTGGTCGCGGGCGAAGGTCCGACCGGCGCCTTCCGCTTGGAAGATGGCACCAAGGTTGCCGTGGAGCCGCAGCTTGCGGCAGGGACGAAGTGCGCCCGGTCTTGGAAGATCACCCGCGACGTCGGTTCGGACCCAGACTATCCGGATGTCTCTGCACGGGACGCCGCTGCCCTTCGGGAACTGGCGCAGCTTGGCCTTCTTGGCTGATGAACGGCCTGCCGGATGATTGCGCTTTGCCGCATCATCCGGTACATCTGCCCGAAATTAGCCGGATTTTTCCATCAGGCCGCAAGCATGCGGAACTATCGAGGCGTCGAACGACGGGCGCCGCTGGAAGGGTGTTGATGAAGACGACGCATGGATATCGCGCCGCTTTGAGCGTAGCCGGCATGTTGGCCGGGGTTGTAGCTCTCTCCGGCTGCATGGCCAGTCCGACGTACGGTACGGGCAAGAGCGCCACGGAACAATTGGTCGATGACCTCGGCAGTTCTGTATCGATCACCGGCAATCAGGAAAACCGGAACCTAAAGTACAACCCGCGGCCAAAGCTGGTGGTTGCTGCGCAGGACAGGTCTTTGCCGCCACCTCAGGCGTCGTTGGCCAGCCGCGAGAACAATCCGGCATGGGTGGAGTCTCCTGAGGAGACGCGGGAGCGCCTGCGCCAGGAGGCGGCAGAGAACGAGAACAACCCGCGCTATCGCTCGCCTTTGCTTGCCGGTAAAGGTCAGGCGGGGCAGATGACGGAAACCCAGAAGTGGGAGGCCTTTCGGCAGGCCAAGCAGAACGTGGATTCCGTCGACATCACCTCGCGCCGTCGCTCTTTGACGGATCCACCGGCTGAATATCGCGCGGTTGATGCCGCCGCTCTGGACGATCTCGGCGAGCCGGAGGCGAAGAAGGAGCGTCGCCGTAAAAAGGAAGCCCAAGCTGCCCAGCAGAGTTCCAGTTGGTGGAAGCCTTTTCAGTAAAGGGCGTTCCGCCGACCCTATCGGCGCGACTTGAAGAAGCTGGTCAGCAATTGCGCCGATTCTGATTCCGCCAACCCTGAGTAGACGTCCGGCGCGTGGTGGCAGGTGGGCTGGCAGAAGAAGCGCACGCCATTGTCGACAGCGCCACCTTTCGGGTCCTCAGCTGCGTAATAAAGACGCCGGATGCGGGCAAACGAAATGGCGCCCGCGCACATGGTGCAAGGCTCGAGCGTCACATAAAGATCGGCTCCGTCAAGACGCTCCTGTTGAAGGAGTCGGGATGCTTCCCGGATGACCACAATCTCTGCATGAGCTGAAACATCGTTTTCCACCCGGGTCCGATTTCCGGAGCGCGCGATGATCGTGCCGTTCATGACCAGAACCGCACCAACGGGAATCTCGCCGCGCTCTGCCGACCGACGCGCCTCTTCCAGCGCTTCTTCCATGAAACCGGTTCTCTTGGTCACGACCGGCGATTTCCTCTTAACCCGCGTCCCGCAAACTGGTAGGAAGCAACAAAACCTGCGCCTCCCGATAGGGGAGCTCAAGACGCACCTCAATCAACTTGAATGTCCGGATCAGTCCGTTCGACATCATGCTTCAGGCAAACAACAAATGACACCCAAAGACAAGCCGAAGCGCGGCGGAGCCAAGCCCTTCGTCCGCGAAACGAAACCCAGAGCCGAAACCAACAGCGGATTCTCGGCCAAGGGAGGACTGAAGCAGAGGAAGAACGCGGGCGAAGCGGCTGTATCTGGAAAGCTCGCAAAGCCGGTGAAGACTGCGCCGGCCCGTGCAGCCACGACAGACGGCCCGGCCAAGCCTGAGCGCATCTCCAAGATTCTTGCCCGCGCAGGCGTCGCTTCGCGACGGGATGTAGAGCGCATGATCATGGAAGGTCGAGTGCGGCTGAACAGTCAGTTGCTGGACACGCCGGTGGTCAACGCCACTCTGGAAGACCGCATCGAAGTGGACGGTCATCCGATCCGCGGCATCGAGCGTACGCGCCTCTGGCTCTACCACAAGCCGGCGGGCTTGGTGACGACCAATTCCGACCCGGAAGGCCGCGACACCGTCTTCGATAACCTGCCGGAGAGCCTGCCGCGCGTTCTGTCGATCGGTCGTCTGGACATCAATACCGAAGGGCTGCTGCTGCTGACCAATGATGGTGGGCTTTCACGCGTCCTCGAACTGCCGACCACCGGCTGGCTTCGACGCTACCGCGTCCGGGCGCACGGTGAAGTGGAGCAGGCCGATCTCGATAAGCTGAAAGAGGGCATCGCCGTCGACGGGGTGCTTTATGGTGCCATCGAAGCGACACTTGACCGTCAGCAGGGCCGCAACGTCTGGCTCACCATGGGGCTGCGCGAAGGCAAGAATCGCGAGATCAAGAATGTGCTGGGCGCGCTCGGTCTGGAGGTGAACCGCCTCATTCGCATCTCCTATGGCCCGTTCCAGCTTGGCGATCTCCCCGAAGGTGAGGTGATAGAGGTGCGCGGCCGCACGCTGCGCGACCAGCTCGGCCCGCGCCTGATCGAGGATGCGAAGGCAAATTTCGACGCGCCGGTTTACAACGAGACGGGCACTGAGGAGGCCTCTGCCGATCACGCCCAAAGGCCGGAGAAGCGCGACAAGGGCGGCTGGTCCAAGGAAACCCGCCCTCAGGAGGCGCGTTCGCGTGATGTGCGCCCCGACGCTCGGCGCGAAGAACCCAGGCGCGACAAGGCGCCGGGCCGGCCCCAGTCCAGGCGCGACGATCGTGGCGTCTCCGGCAAATCACCCCGCGGCGGCTTTCGCGAGGAGCGCAGCTTCGACGACGGCAAGCCGAAGAAGCGTTCGCCGATGGGAACCACCCGCACTGCCAACGTATGGATGGCCCCAGGCGCCCGGCCGACCACCGATGTGAAAGAAAAAAGAACATCGGCCAGGGCAGACGCCGAGCGTTTGTTCGAAAAGCCCAAGCCGCACAACGACCGCCAGGTCGTGATCAATCGTGTCGCCGAGGACAGGGACTGGATCCGTGGAGAAGATGCGCCAGCCCGACGCGAGGAGGGTGGCAAGCGCTCCGTCGGCGACCGTCCTTACCGTGATCAACCCCGAAACGACCGGCCAGGAGGCGACCGCCCCGCAGGCGGGCGTCCGTTGTCCGACAAACCGCGGGGCCAACGCGCTGCTCGTCCGAACCGTGATCGGCCCCGCAGCGATGCGCCTAGAAACGATGAAACTCGCAGCGACAGGACGCGGGGTGAACGCCCCGCCGGCGCGCGTCCCTTCGGTGACAAGCCCCGCGGCAAATCCTTTGGCGGCAAGCCCGGTGGCAGCAAACCCTATGGCGGCAAGCCTGCTGGTGGAAAACCTGCCGGCAATCGCGGCAAGCCCAGCGGCGGTAGACCCGGAGGCCGTCCTCCGGGCGGCAAGCCCCGTACACCTCGGGGATAAGCTGCCATGCGCATCGTCGGAGGTGAATTCCGCGGCCGCACTCTGGCCGGCCCGAAATCGAACGACATACGGCCGACCATCGATCGGACACGCGAAAGCCTGTTCAACATCATTGGTCATGTCTACCCCCAGGCCCTGCAGCAGACGCGGGTGATCGATCTCTTCGCCGGCACTGGGGCCGTCGGCATCGAGGCCTTGTCGCGCGGCTGCAGGTCAGCCCTCTTCGTGGAAAACAGCGTCGAGGGCAGGGGGGTGCTCTGGGAGAACATCGATGCGCTCGGCCTGCACGGCCGTGCCCGCATCTTGCGAAGGGACGCCACCAAGCTTGGCCCTACGGGGACGATAGAGCCGTTTCAGCTCCTCTTTGCCGATCCGCCCTATGGCGCCGGCCTCGGCGAAGCTGCCTTGCTGGCAGCCCACGCCGGAGGCTGGCTGGAGACGGGTGCGCTCGCCATCCTCGAGGAACGCGCCGACGTAACACCAAAGCCGGATCCGGTCTTCAAGCTTCTGGAGCAGCGCGTCTTTGGCGACACCCGCATGCATTTCCTGCGTTATCAGCCGGAATGATCGGGATACGTGGATGAACACCAGGCTTGCCCTTCCCGATGCAGACGTAATTCGAGCCAACCGTGACCTCACCTTCGCGGTCGCCTTCGGCGGCGGCGGAGCGAGAGGGATTTCCCACATCTGCGTCATCGAAGCGCTCGATGAACTGGGAATTCGGCCCGTGGCCATTGCGGGCTCATCCATCGGCGCAATCATGGGAGCAGGCATGGCTGCCGGCATGTCCGGCCGCGAGATCCATGACTATACGCTGGAAACCGTCGGTCCGCGCGGCACGCTCACCAACAAGCTCTGGAGCTTGGGGCCTGCGTCCATGCGCGATACGCGCGGGGGCTTCAAGCTCGGCCAGTTCAATTTGGAGCTGGTGCTGAAGGCACTGCTTCCGCCGGAAATCCCGGAGGACTTCGAAAGTCTCAAGATTCCGCTGAAGGTTCTGGCTACTGACTACTACGGCCAATCCGAGGTCGTTCTGGAATCGGGAAATCTCGCCACCGCGATTGCCGCCTCTGCGGCTCTGCCGGGCATTTTCATGCCGGTGCGCATCAACGGCCGCATCATGATCGACGGCGGCGTCTTCAACCCGATCCCCTATGACCACCTGATGAACCTGGCGGATGTCGTGATCGGCGTTGATGTCGTCGGCGCGCCGCAAGGGGATGGCTCTCAGGCCCCCAGCCGCATCGACAGCATGTTCGGCGCCAGTCAACTGATGATGCAGTCGGCGATTGCGATGAAGCTCCGGCTGCAGCCGCCGCACATCTTCCTGCGCCCTCCGGTCAATCGCTATCGGGTACTGGATTTCCGCAAGGCCGAAGAAATCCTCACCCATTCCCTGGGCGTGAAAGAGGACCTGAAGCGTGCCGTCGATGCGATTTATCTCGCAGCCGAAGGCTAGTTGGTCCCCTCGTCGGCTGGCAGGCTCTCATGATCCGGTGCAGGAGCATGCTTTGGCTTGATGAGAGGTTCGGGCTTGACCGGCCGGTTGTGCAGCATATGACGTCCCGCCATCAGTCCGTCGGCTGCCTGGATCAATAGCCGCTCCTCGTCCCGCTTGCGAATATCGTCTTCGATCGCCATCGCTTCTGCTGTGCTCATACCGAGTGCCTCCAGGCTCTTACGCCCGAACAGTAGTCCGGATTCCAGCGTCTCGCGCAGCTCGTAGTCCACGCCTCGCGCCCGCAGCGAAATCGTGTGTATGCGGTCATAGGAGCGGACGAAGATGCGCACACTGGGAAACTCCGATCGGATGAGGTCAACGATCTTGTCGGTGGTCTCCCGGTTCTGCGTCAGTACGGCAACGATCTTGGCCTTCTCGATCCCGGATGCCAGCAGCACCTCCTTTCGCGTACCGTCGCCATAATAGATGCGGAAGCCGAAAGACGCTGCTTGCCGGATCCGGTCGGCCGAATCGTCGATCACCGTCACCTCACGCCCACCGGCCAACAGGATCTGAGCCGAGATCTGCCCGAAACGCGAAAAACCGATCATCAGGACGTCGGCACCCGCGCCCTCGTAGTCTTCCTCCAGTTCCTCGTGATCCACCGTCATCATCCGGCGCGCCAGTGCGGCACCAAGCGGTGTCAGCGCCATCGAGATGGTCACGACTGCGATCAGCAGCGATGCAGTTTCAGAAGCGAGTAGACCGACACTGACAGCGGTGGTGAAGAGCACGAAGCCGAACTCTCCGCCCTGCGGAAGCAGGAACGCGATACGTAACGCGTCGTCGCGCGGCGAGCCCAGGATGCGGCAGAGAGCATAGGTAATCACCCCCTTGGTGACCATCACAACCGGCACTGCGACCAGAATGAAAAGAAGCTCCTCCCACAGCACCGCGACTTCGAGCGACAGGCCGACCGCCATGAAGAACAGCGCAAGCAGCAATCCGCGGAACGGTTCAATGTCCGCCTCCAGCTCGTGCCGATAGGAGGATTCCGCCAGCATCACGCCGGCCAGAAAAGCACCCATGGCCATTGACAGCCCGACTGCATGCATGGCCGCCGCCGATCCCAGCACGATCAGCAAAGCGGTGGCGATCATCACCTCGCGCGCACCCGTGCGGGCGATCACCTGGAAAAGTGGCGTCAGGAAATATCGTCCGGCGAGGATCATCGCCGCGACGGCGCCGATGGCAGTAACAAGCCCGGTCAAGACGGAAGCCTCCGTTTCACCGGCACCGGATGCGAGGATGCTGACAAGGGCGAGCAGCGGCACGATCGCAAGATCCTGGAACAGCAGGATCGAGAACGAGCGCTGCCCGTACCGGCTATTCAAGTCATTGTCGTCGCTGAGGATCTGCAGTGCGAAGGCCGTGGAGGAAAGGGCTAGGCCAAAACCGATTACCAGGCTGCCGCGCCAGTCGGCTATGCCGGCCAGCAATGAGAAGCCGGTGAGACATACGCCCGACAAGACGACCTGAGCAGTGCCCAGACCAAAGACATCGCCGCGCATCTGCCAGAGCCGCGACGGCTTCAACTCCAGGCCTACGATGAAAAGCAGGAACACGATGCCGAATTCGGCCACATGCAGAACTTCTTCCGCTTCCGTGATCTGCTGCATGACCGGTCCGATGACAACCCCGGCTGCCAGGTAACCGAGAACGGTGCCGAGCCCCAGCTTGCGAAAGATCGGAGCGGCAATCACTGCACCAGCAAGCAGCAGCAGCATCTGAGAGAAAAGCGAGCCTGACATCGTCATGGAAAAATCCCTGCAACCGTGCTGTTGGCGGAAGAATCGGCAAGCGAGCCTTGATGCCTTACTTGCCGCACAATAAATGGAGCGGCAACGAAAGGTACACAATGACCTCCGCATTTGACTCCGAAACCCTTCTTTCCCGTGCAGCTCATCTGATCGATCTTGCCAAGGCTGCTGGGGCAGACCAGGCAGACGCCGTTGTCGTCCGGTCGCGCTCCCGATCGGTTAGCGTTCGGCTTGGCAAGGTTGAGGGAACGGAAGCCTCCGAAAGCGACGACTTTTCGCTGCGTGTTTTCGTGGGCAACCGCGTCGCCAGCGTCTCGGCCAACCCCGGTTTCGACCTGAAGACACTGGCGGAGCGCGCCGTGGCCATGGCGAAGGTCTCGCCGGAAGACCCCTACGCCTGTCTGGCGGACGAGGAGGACCTTGCCCGCTCGTATCCAGACCTTGAGCTGTTCGATGCGACGGACGTTCCGACGGATGACCTGCGGCAGGCTGCGCTTGAAATGGAGCAGGCGGCCCTGGATGTGGACGGCGTTCGCAATTCCTCGGGAGCCGGCGCGTCGGCGGGCATGGGCGGCTTGGTCTTGGTCACCTCCCACGGTTTTTCCGGCAGCTACATGGCCAGCCGCTTCGGCCGCTCCGTCAGCGTCATCGCCGGCGAGGGCACCAAGATGGAGCGGGACTACGATTTCGACAGCCGTCTCTATTTTGCCGAGCTTGATGATCCGAAGACGATTGGCCGGCGGGCAGGCGAGCGGGTGGTGAAGCGCGTGAACCCGCGCCAGGTGCCGACGGGCAAGAATCTCACCGTTGTTTTTGATCCGCGGATCGCCCGCGGCTTCGTCGGTCACATTGCAGGCGCGATCAACGGCGGCGCCGTTGCCCGCAAGACGAGCTTCCTGAAGGACAAGATGGGCCAACAGGTGCTGAAGTCGGGCTTGAGCATCACCGATGATCCCCTGAAGGTCCGCGGCTCGTCATCCCGACCCTTCGATGGGGAAGGCGTCATGGGCAAGCGCATGGTGATGATCGAGGATGGCGTGCTGAAGCACTGGTTCCTCTCCACCTCGACCGGGCGGGAGCTTGGCCTGCCGACGAATGGTCGTGGCGTTCGCGGCGGAACCTCCGTTGGTGCCGCCTCCACCAATCTTGCGCTGGAGCCAGGCGATGTTGCGCCGGAGGATCTCATCCGCAGCATCGGTACGGGCTTCTATGTAACCGAACTGATCGGGCAGGGCGTCAACATGGTGACCGGCGAGTACAGCCGTGGTGCGACCGGTTTCTGGATCGAAAACGGCGAACTGGCCTATCCTGTTTCCGAGGTGACAATCGCGTCCAACCTCAAGGACATGTTCATGCGGCTCACGCCGGCCAACGACATCGACCGGAAGTTCGGAGTAGCGTCGCCGACCATTGCAATCGAGGGCATGACCCTGGCGGGACGCTAGCCATGGATGCTCATCCTGATCGCTGGAGCGAGGATCTGGCGCTGATCAGGCTCGCGGCCGCGGAAGCCGGCAAGATCGCCTTCGGCTACTTTGGGCAGTCTCCGGAGGTGTGGTGGAAGAACGGTGATCGCTCGCCCGTCAGTGCCGCGGATTTTGCCGCCAACGACAAGCTGCTCAGCATGTTGCTCGAAGCCCGGCCAGACTACGGCTGGCTTTCGGAAGAGACGGATGACGACGTCGGCCGCCTGGGACGCGAGACGCTGTTCGTCGTCGACCCCATCGATGGCACCCGCGCCTTCATTGGTGGCGAGAAAACTTGGTGTGTCTCCGTAGCGGTCGTCCACCACGGGCGCCCCGTCGCAGGCGTCCTTGTCGCGCCGGCGCTGGGGGAGGAGTTCTCCGCGGTGCTGGGCCAGCCGGCGTTCAAGAATGGTGAGCCGATTGCGGTTTCTCACCCGCAGTCGCGTAATCCTCTCAAGCTTGCTGTTGCCGAAGACGTTCTGAAACTCGTCCAGCCGCAACATCGCGGTTCTGTTCAGCGTGTTCGCCACGTTCCGTCGCTCGCCTATCGCCTGGCGATGACCGCCGACGGCACCATCGACGGGACGATTGTCAAGCGCAACTCACACGACTGGGATCTGGCTGCTGCCGACATCATCCTGGAAAGGGCAGGGGGTCGGCTCGTCGATGCCGATGGCAATTCGCTGACCTACAATCGCGAGAGCGTCAAGCATGGTGTCCTTCGTGCCGGCGCGGAGCATGCTCTGGACAAGCTGCGGATGTTCATGCCAGACGATCCTACGGGTTGACCTTTGGAAGCGCTTGTCGCAAGCAGTGGCCTCGGGGGGACTGGTGAAGGGTTGAGACATGACGGAAGTAAGCGAAAAGAAGCAACTCCTCCATTTGGTATTCGGCGGTGAACTGTCTAGCCTTAGCGGCGTGCAGTTCAAAGATCTGTCGAAGCTGGATCTGGTCGGGATCTATCCGGACTACGCCAGCGCACTTATGGCGTGGAGAGCGAAGGCGCAACAGACGGTCGACAATGCGGAGATGCGGTACTTCATCGTCCACATGCACAAGCTGCTCGATCCGGATGCTAAAGCCGAATAACATCATATTGGGGATAAACTGCGGTTACCGCTTGGCGACCGCATTCCCGATATAGCATCCTGTCCGAACCTGAATTTGACGTAATTTTGAAGCAACAGTCCTTTTCGGATGATTGTGCGGAGGACGACCCAGTTTGGCGCAGGCGCCCACCCACCAGAGGCAGTTGCCATGAGCAAGGGTTTGGCGCGTGTGGCACTGGCGGGATACCGCGTCGCGGGGATCGTTCTCTACCCCCTGGCTTCGCCTTACCTCACCTATCGCGCCTATAAGGGCAAAGAAGACCGGCAGCGTCGCAACGAGCGTTTTGGCTACGCAAGCCAGCCTCGTCCGCGTGGCCCTTTGATCTGGCTGCATTCGGCGAGCGTGGGGGAAACTCTGGCGCTCATCCCGCTGATGCGAGAACTGTGCCGGCGTGAGATTCACGTTCTCCTGACGACAGGCACCGTAACCTCTGCAGAACTGGTCCGCACTCGTCTCGGCGATCAGGTTATCCACCAATACGTTCCGATCGATCTCAAATTTCCGGTCAAGCGCTTCCTGCGCTACTGGCGACCCGACGCCTGCATCACGGCAGAATCGGAGATATGGCCTACGACGGTCCTGGAGCTCGCGCGGCGCAAGATCCCCCAAATCCGGGTCAATGCGCGTATCTCCGATCGCTCCTTCGAGCGCTGGCAGCGTCACGACCAAGTGGCAGAAGCCTTGTTCGGCCGCATGTCGTTGGTAGTCGCGCAGAGTGATCTCGATGCTGAACGCTTCCGCGACCTTGGGGCTTGGCCGGTGCTGGTCTCCGGCAATCTAAAGGGCGATACCGATCCTCCTCCCTGCGATCCATCGGTTGTGGAGCGCTATCGCCAGCAGATCGGCGGGCGTAAGACATGGGCTGCCATTTCGACCTTTGAAGGCGAGGAGAAGGCGGCAGGCAAAATCCACAAGGCCCTCAAGGGGAAAAACGGGCAGCTGACGATCATCGTGCCCCGGCATCCGGAGCGGGCCGACGAGATCGAAACAATGTTGAAGGCTCAGGGTCTCGTGGTAGCAAGGCGCTCCCGGGACGACATTCTGACAGAGGAAACGGACATTTTCCTCGGCGACAGCATGGGCGAGATGGGTCTCTACCTCCGACTTACGGAGGTCGCTTTCGTCGGCCGGTCGTTGACGGGCGAGGGTGGGCAGAACCCGATGGAACCAGCAATGGTTGGTTGCGCGGTGCTGTCGGGCAGCCGGGTGGAGAACTTTCGCGAAGCTTACTCCAATCTCGTGCGCAGGGGCGGCGCCCGGCTTGTTCGTGATACCGAGATGCTCGCCAAGGCCGTGCACTATCTGCTGAGCAACGACATCGCTCGCAAGAAGATGATCGACGCCGGCCAGGAGACGATCCATGAGATGCGCGGCGCGCTCTCGGCGACTGTGAAGGCGCTCGAGCCCTACATCAATCCGCTGACGGTCATTGCCCGTCTGCAGCCGCGGAACATTGCCGCGCAATGAACCGCAACATCCTCCGCGGAATCGAAGGAATTCTCTTCGACAAGGACGGCACCCTCATTCGCTATGACGAGAGCTGGGGCCCGGTGAACCGGGAGGCCGCACGCCTTGCTGCCGCGGGCGACGAGCGTCTTGAGACACGGTTGCTGATGGCTGCCGGTATGGATCCCATCTCCGGCGACACGCGCGCCGACAGCCTTTTTGCTGCGGGCAATGCCGTAGAAATCGCAGCGGGCTTCATCGAAGCGGGGTCGCCTTTGGCTGCAGAAGAGCTGACGCTGCGGCTCGATGCCCTATTCGTGCAGGCGACGGAGTACGCAGTACCGGTAACGGATCTTCAGGCGCTGTTCTCGCGCCTGAAGGCAAGAGGACTGAGGCTCGGCATTGCTTCCAGCGACAACGAACTTTCGATCCGGCAGACCGCCAGGCGTTTCGAGATTGACGGCTACCTAGACTTCGTCGCCGGTTACGACAGCGGTTACGGGGCCAAGCCTGAAGCTGGCATGGTCTTAGGCTTTTGCAGCGCCCTTGAGCTGGAGCCCCAACGCGTGGCTGTGGTGGGTGACAATACCCACGACCTGATGATGGGCGTTAATGCCAGCGTTGGCGCAAAGATCGGAGTGCTTACTGGAACAGGAACCCGTGGGACGCTGGAGCCCCATGCGGATCTTTGCGTCGACAGCATCGCTTCGCTCGAAGAGCTTCTGTCGCGTGACCAAGATCTCGGGTGAGAGACTGCCCACTCTTGCCTTTTCGCAGAAACTCCCATTTGTTGCCCGCGGTTTAAGGTGAAAGTGGAGATGAGTTCATGGCGTCAGAAGCGCCACCGTTCTGGTGGGAGAAGGCGGATTGGCGCGCCTGGAGCCTTGCACCGATGTCATTTCTGTACGGCAAGATCTCAGGCCGACGCCTCTCCAAGGGTAAACGGATAGGCGTACCTGCACCAGTCATCTGCGTCGGCAACTTTACCGTTGGAGGTGCGGGCAAAACCCCGACGGCAATTGCACTCGCACGCGCAGCCAAGCAGCGTGGGCTGAAGCCCGGGTTCCTAAGCCGCGGCTATGGCGGTTCCCTGGATGTGACGACAATCGTTGATGCCGATCACCACCGCGCCGGTGCCGTGGGCGACGAGGCGCTGCTGCTGGCACGCGAGGCGGCCACGGCGATTTCCCGCAGACGTGTCGAGGGAGCTCAGAGGCTGGTTGCCGAGGGTGTCGACGTGATCATCATGGATGATGGCTTCCAGAGCGCGCGTATTGCCATCGACTTCGCGTTGATCGTCATCGACAGCGTTCGCGGAATTGGCAACGGCCATCTCGTTCCGGGCGGGCCGGTGCGGGCGCCGATAACAGAGCAGATGCGTCACCTGTCGGCGATCCTGAAGGTCGGCAACGGCGATGCCGCCGATGCACTGGTGCGTCAGGCTGCCCGTGCAGGCAAACCTTTCTATGTCGCCTCCCTTGTGCCGCAACCGGCTCCGGAACTCGAAGGACAGCCCGTTCTGGCCTTCGCCGGCATTGCCGATCCGGAGAAGTTCTATCGTACCGTTGGAGCGCTGGGGGCGACACTGGTGGAGCGCCGCTCGTTTCCAGATCATCACTATTTCAGCGAGGATGAGGTTGCCGATCTGATCGCCGACGTCGACCGGCAGGGGCTTCTTCCGGTGACAACCGCAAAAGATGCCGTTCGCCTTGCTGGCGGCCACCGATCAGCAGAGGCGCTCTTGCAGAAGCTTCGTGTGATCGAGGTTGAGATGACATTCGACGATCCACATGCGCCGAACCATATCATCGACCTCGCGATGGCTGCTTATCGGAAGAGGCGGCTTACGGACGATCGAACGGCGGGTTGAGACAAGGACCGCTATGGTCGTGACTGGTTCGGCAGGATGCCCGTGCGCTTGTCGGCCTCCAGCGAGGCTGCAACGTCGACATACGCTTCCTGGCGGGCAACGCTCCAATAGCGGAGCTCGTCAAGCGGGATTTGGACGCCGGTGACGGCGCAGGTGACATGAGACCCCGCACTGACCAGTTGGTAATCGCCATCGAGATACCGGATCTTTGCTTCCCGATTTCCGCTTCCCTCGAACCGGTTCATCCTTTTTCTCCTGCCGAAAATCATCTCTTCGCTTTAACGCGGGTCTCGCCGTGGCGCCACCCCTTGCGGCTGCCCTCTTCCGTTAGCTGCGGCCGAACAAGCGCTCGATGTCCGCTAGCTTCAGTTCGATATAGGTTGGGCGTCCGTGATTGCACTGCCCCGAGCCCGGCGTCACTTCCATCTGGCGGAGCAACGCATTCATTTCCTCTGGTCGCAGGCGGCGGCCGGAACGGACGGATCCGTGGCAGGCCATGGTGGCGGCAACATGTTCAAGCTTGGCGCGTAGTCCGCCGGCAGTGCTCCATTCCGCCACCTCGTCGGCAAGATTGCGGACCATGCTGGTGGCGTCGATTTCACCCAGCATCGCTGGCGTTTCCCGGACGGCAATGGCTCCGGGACCGAAGCGCTCGATCGCCAGGCCAAATTGATCGAGTTCCTGGGCAAAGGCCATCAGCCGGTCGCAATCTTCCTCCGGCAAATCCACGATCTCCGGGATCAGGAGCGATTGAGATGCCAAGCGTCCGCTATCGAGCGCCTTTCGCATCGCCTCGAACACAAGTCTCTCATGCGCCGCATGCTGATCGACGATCACCAGGCCATCGTTTGTTTGCGCAACGATGTAATTCTCGTGCAATTGGGCGCGCGCAGCACCGAGACGGTATTGCGTACCATTCTGGTGATCACTCGCGCCGGGGTCGGGGTTGGATACGGTGTCGGCCCGCGCAGACGGGGCGGTGAAGCTGTCGAAGCCTGCTTGATGGCTTTCCGCAAAGCCGTATGCGGGCGTGAGTGGACGTGATGGAGAGCTTTGCGCAGCCCAGTGAGTGGGTGGCGGCGGCGCAGCGTAGGCTGGCCGAAAGGCGCTTGCCAGGCCGCTCGCGCTGGTGGTTGCTGCGCGGCTGCCTTCGCGCGCCAGCGCCTCGCGAATGGCGCCGACGATTAGGCCGCGGATCAGGCCGGGGTCGCGAAACCGGACGTCTGCCTTTGCCGGATGAACGTTCACGTCCACCAGCGCCGGATCGAGCGTGATGGAGAGCACCGCGACAGGATAGCGCCCGGAGGGCACCGTCTCCGCATAGGCTCCGCGGATGGCCGACAGGATCAGCTTGTCCTGGACGGGGCGCCCATTGACGAAAGCATACTGATGCCCGGAGTTGCCGCGGTTGAAGGTCGGCACCCCGGCGAAACCGGTAAGGCGAACATCCTCCCGCGCGGCATCGATCTCGATGGCATTGTCCTTGAACTCGCGGCCGAGTATCTGCGCAATCCGCGCCAGCGGATCGTCGCCTGTCGAGGGAAGCTCGAGCGTCGAACGGTCCGGACCGGAAAGCACGAAGCGGATCGCCGGAAAGGCGATCGCCATCCGCTTTACCATCTCCGTAATCGCACCGGCCTCCGCCCGTTCCGACTTCAGGAATTTGAGGCGCGCCGGCGTGGCGAAGAAAATGTCGCGCACCTCGACTACCGTACCCTGGTTCGCGGGGGCAGGGCGAACGGGCGAGGTGGTTCCCCCCACAACCGACACCTGCGACCCTTGTCTGTCGCCAACACACCGGCTGGTGATGGTCAACTTTGCAACAGAGCCGATGGACGGAAGAGCCTCCCCTCTAAAGCCGAGCGTATGGATATCGTCCAGCGTCCTGTCGATCTTCGAGGTACAATGCCGCCGCACCGCAAGTTCCAGATCGCTGGCATCCATGCCGCAGCCATTGTCGGTGATCCGCAGCAGGCTCTTGCCGCCTCCGGCGGTCGCGATCTCGATTCGCGTTGCCCCGGCATCGATCGCGTTTTCAATCAACTCCTTTGCGGCACTGGCCGGTCGCTCGATGACCTCGCCGGCGGCAATCTGGTTGATGAGGGTTTCTGGAAGAAGCTTGACGACCATTCTACGATTTTCACGGATTTCCGACGGCTTGGAAAGGGCTGGCTGCCAACCGTGGCGTCAGATGCAGAGTTTTTCAGGGAAGATTGATGCGCGATGGCATGTTCGCTTCCTTGGCTGGAGAGAGACGTTCTCGTCTACAGAAAACCCGCAACCGATGGCGCTTGCGTTGACGCCACTGCAGCTTCCGTGAGATCATTCTAACTAACTGGTTGAAAATGCTAGCCTTTTGCCTTGGTGCTGAACGTAATTTGTTAATCTTTGTGCGCCATCTTCTCAAGAATGTTTACAAAGTATCGGATTTCATGATGTCGGCGAAGGGTGTGTCGCCGCAAGTCAGCAAGAAAGAGCTGCAGGCAATGGCGTACAGTGATCCGCTCACGGGTCTTGGGAACCGCCACCGGCTACGGGACAAGGTGCGGCTGCTGGCGGCGGAGCGTGCGCAGGATCCCGCGCCCTTCACCATCTGTATCGCTGACCTTGATGGGTTTAAGCCGATCAACGATCTTTTTGGCATTGAAGCAGGCGATGAAATCCTTTGTCAGGTTGCACACCGGTTGAAGGCATGCGTGCCGGAAGGCGCGACCGTAACCCGCCACGATGGAGACGAGTTCGCATTCGTTCTGCCTCTGATTTTCGAGCGCAGCGGTGCCGAGCGGATCGGTCAAATGATGAGGGATGTCCTGTCTGCACCGTATGATCTGGGAGATCGCCATGTCCGTCTCTCCGCCTCGTTCGGCTTTGCCGTCTATCCGTTCGCAGGTGATGAATTCGAGACGTTGCTGGAAAGCGCGGAAACGGCACTGTACCAATCAAAGCGGCGAGGGCGGGGGCAGATCACCGTCTATACCCGCGAAATCGCACATGAGATGAAGCGGACGACACAACTGGAGCAGGCGCTGCGCACAGCAGTGATTGCCGACGCTGTTGACGCCCACTTCCAGCCAATTGTTCGCCTCGTCGATGGGGTGACAGTAGGATTTGAGGCCTTGGCGCGGTGGAATGACCCCGACCTTGGCTTCGTCGCACCCTCCGTCTTCGTACCACTGGCCGAGGAGCGAGGCTTCATCGATGCCTTGTCCGAAACCCTTCTTCGCAAGGCTGCTGAGGCTGCTCTTTCATGGCCGCGTGACGTGTTCCTGTCGTTCAACCTGTCCTCGGCACAACTCATGGACCCTGGAACAAGCGAAAGCATCCTTGCCAGTCTCCATCGGGTGGGACTTGCCCCACATCGCCTGGAACTGGAAATCACCGAGACTGCGGTGATGACCTCCGCCGAAACGGCCGAGCGCATCCTCGCCGACCTGCGCGGGCAAGGGGTCAAGATCTCGCTCGATGACTTCGGTACAGGCCAGTCGAGTCTCGGCCGACTGCGCGACTTTGCGTTCGACAAGGTGAAGATCGACCGGGCCTTTGTGTCGCAGATCACGACGGATCGCGCATCAGAACATATCGTCAAGGCCATTCTGGCAATGTGCGACGGTTTGGGGCTCCAGGTGGTAGCCGAGGGAATCGAGAGCCAGGCGGATGCGGAAAAGCTCAAGGGGCTCGGCTGCGAGATGGGGCAGGGGTATCACTATGGCAGGCCCGCCGATGCTGCGTCGACGCTTGTCTATCTGCAGAAGCATTATCGCGAACTAGTGCCGGTTTGAAGGATAAGCCAGCACAGGATCTCTGGAAGAGAAGGCGGCACCGCCGCATCAGATGCGTTTATGCATCCCCGGCCAGATCCTTCGCCTGACACGCCAGTCTTGCATTCATGCCTAGCTAACGGCCTAGAGCTTGAAGGAGGGCTCGGGCGTCCCGGACACGCCGGGCGTGAGGCAAAATAACTGTCCCGCCAAAGGATCCTCTCGTCGTTCGATGTCACTCAAACCTTCCCATGCTGACGTGAGCGCCAGCATGTTCAGGTCCACGCCATAGAAGGCGGGGCAAGTGGTCCGCTTTGCCAGTGAGACATG
>DASYHX010000295.1:0-9000 GCA_035998065.1 Pseudorhizobium sp. | reverse complement strand
GCTCGAGTTTCACCCGGATGCTTTGAAGCGGGTCACGCGCTCGCTTTCCCTGATCAACGACGAGGTCCGCAACAACGACGAGGCCAACCGCCTCTTCATCTCGATGCTGACGTCTCGTCGAGAGCCGGCGCTGATGCTGCGACGGATGAACGAGGCGGGAGTGCTGGGGCGTTTCATTCCGGATTTCGGCCGCATCGTCTCCATGATGCAGTTCAACATGTATCACCACTATACCGTCGACGAGCACCTGATCCGCTCCGTGGAGGCCCTTTCGGAAGTCGATAAGGGGCAGGCGGCCGATATCCATCCGCTCGCCAACAAGCTGATGCCCTCGGTCGATGAACGGGAGGCGCTCTATGTGGCAGTCCTCCTGCACGACATCGCCAAGGGGCGGCAGGAGGACCACTCGATTGCCGGCGCACGCATCGCCCGCAAGCTCTGCCCGCGTTTCGGCCTCAATGCAAAGCAGACCGAGCTTGTGGTCTGGCTCATCGAACAGCATCTGATCATGTCGATGACGGCGCAGACGCGCGATCTCCATGACCGCAAGACGATCACAGATTTCGCCGAAAAGGTGCAATCGATGGATCGCCTGAAGCTGCTCCTGATCCTCACCATCTGCGATATCCGCGCCGTTGGCCCCGGCGTTTGGAACGGCTGGAAAGGACAGCTGCTGCGCACGCTCTACTACGAGACTGAGCTCCTGCTCTCCGGCGGCTTCTCCGAAGTCTCTCGAAAGGAACGGGCAAAGCAGGCGGAGGAAGAGCTCTTCGCCGCTCTTGCCGATTGGAGTCAGAAGGATCGGCGGGTCTATTCGCGGCTTCACTACCAGCCCTACCTGCTTTCGGTCGACCTTGAGGACCAGGTCCGGCACGCCCAGTTCATCCGTGACACCGATCGGGCAGGTCATGCGCTGGCGACGATGGTGCGGACGCACTCCTTCCATGCCATCACCGAGATCACCGTTCTGGCGCCGGACCATCCGCGGCTTCTGTCGATCATTGCCGGCGCATGTGCCGCCGCCGGTGCCAACATCGCGGACGCCCAGATCTATACGACGACGGACGGCCGTGCCCTCGACACCATCCTCATCAACCGCGAGTTCGCGAGCGATGAAGATGAAATGCGCCGCGCGGCAACCATCGGCCGGATGATCGAGGACGTGCTGTCCGGCAAGAAGCGTCTGCCGGAAGTGATTGCGACGCGGGCCAAGGGCAAGAGGCGCAACAAGGCCTTCGACATTCCGCCCTCGGTCGTGTTGTCGAACGGCCTCTCGAACAAGTTCACCGTGGTGGAGGTCGAGTGCCTTGACCGGCCCGGTCTTCTGGCCGAAATCACGGCGGTGCTGGCGGATCTCTCTCTCGACATCCACTCCGCACGAATCACGACCTTCGGGGAAAAGGTGATCGATACCTTCTATGTCACCGACCTCCTGGGCTCCAAGATCACCAACGAGAACCGGCAGGGCAACATCATGGCGCGCCTGAAGGCCGTGATGGCCGAGCAGGAAGACGAGCTGCGCCGCGGAATGCCCTCCGGCATGATCGCGCCGGCCCCCGCGCCAGCGCGTCGTGCGCAACAGACACCCCGCCGTTCCAAGGCTGAAGCATGAGCCTCGTCCGCAAGTTCGCCACCGTCGGGGGAGCCACGCTTGGCAGCCGGCTGTTCGGCTTCGCCCGCGAAACGCTGATGGCGGCCGCGCTCGGTACCGGAACGATGGCCGACGTCTTCTATGCCGCCTTCCGCTTCCCAAACCTCTTCCGCCGGCTGTTTGCGGAAGGGGCCTTCAACGCCGCCTTCGTGCCGCTGTTCTCCAAGGAGATCGAGGCCAATGGCGTGGATGGCGCCAGGCGCTTCTCCGAAGAAGTCTTCGGCGTCCTGTTCTCGGTGCTGATGCTAATCACCATCGCCATGGAACTGGCGATGCCGTGGCTGGTGGATTGGATCATCGCGCCGGGCTTCGCCGATGATCCCGAAAAGTCGGCACTGACCGTCCGCTTGGCCGCGGTGATGTTTCCCTATCTGATGTGCATGTCGCTAACGGCCATGATGAGCGGGATGCTGAACTCGCTGCATCATTTCTTTGCTGCTGCCATCGCTCCAGTTTTCCTGAACGTCGTGATGATCGCCGCACTGGGTTATGCATGGTGGAGCGGGGCGGATGCACTATCGACGGCGTGGTATCTTTCCTGGAGCGTTCTGGTAGCCGGCATCCTGCAACTGGCCGTCGTCTACTTCGGCGTCCGCCATGCGGGCATCAGGATCGGCTTCCGCCGACCCAGAATGACGCCGAACGTCAAGCGGCTTCTCGTTCTGGCCGTACCGGCGGCGATTACTGGCGGGGTCACGCAGATCAACCAGGTGATCGGCCAGGCAATCGCCTCTACCAAGGATGGTGCCATCGCCGCACTTCAGTATGCAGATCGCATCTACCAGTTGCCACTCGGCGTCGTCGGGGTTGCGGTTGGGGTCGTTCTGCTGCCGGAACTGTCACGGGCGCTAAAGGGCGGTCACATGAAGGAGGCGGCGGGAATCCAGAACCGCTCGCTCGAATTTGTTCTCTTCCTGACACTACCCGCCGCAGCCGGCTTGTGGGTGCTATCCGAGCCGATCATCAGGGTTCTGTACGAGCGTGGCGCCTTTTCCGCGCAAAATACCGAAGTGGTCGCATCGATCCTAGCAATATACGGGATCGGTTTGCCCGCTTTCGTGATGATCAAGGCGCTTCAGCCGGGTTTTTATGCGCGTGAGGACACACGCACCCCCATGCGGTTCACGATAGTCTCTGTGATCGTGAACTCTGGACTTGCCATCATGCTGTTCCCGCTTCTGGCGGAGCGCGGCATCGCCACTGCCGAAGCGGCTGCAGGATGGCTCAACACCACGCTTTTGTTTGCAACGCTTCTCTGGCGCGGCGATCTCACGTGGGAATGGCGGCTGCTGCGTCGGGCGCTGCTGCTTCTCGTTTCCGCAGGCGTGATGGCTGGAGCGCTGGTTTACCTGCTACCATACGCAGCGCCGTGGCTTCTGCCGCAGGTGCCGCTTCTCCAGCAGGTCCTGGCCCTCGGCTGCCTCTTGGCATTGGCCATGACGATCTACTTCCCCGTCGCCTTCCTGATCGGCGGGGCCGATATGGGGATGATCCGGCGAAACCTGAAGCGCAATCCCACCGAGGGTTAGAGCTACTTCCGGCGGCCGCAATGAGCCCAGCGCCGCTTGGGGCCGATGTCGACATGCACGAGCCCATTGCAATAACGACCTATTCCGCCAATTCCCGGAGCCGATGCCGCTGCGGCCAGTATCTTCTTCTCCGACACGCCGGGTACGCGGATATCGGCTGCGTAGCAGCGCGTGTGTTGCGATCGTCCGGATCTTGGGCGGTGACCGGAGGTCACCATCGGCTTCTTTCCTGTCCGCACTGCAATGTGAGCGAGGATAGCTTTAAGTCTGTTCGGAAAGCAGCTCGTCCTGACGCTGACGCGTTGAACCGTATAGGCCGCGGTGTAATCGTGTTTGAAGATGTTGCCGCGGCGTTTCTGACTATTGTCGGCTTCCGCAACTCCGCTCACTGCAAACGAGAGCAAGGACGCAAGCGCGACACTATAAACAATGCGCATGGTATCCCCCAAAATCTGGCTCGTGATCATCTCGAGCCTCCATTGGCGACAAGAAACTCGTTTCAGAAAATGTCGCAAATAAGGTGAAAATTTGCTTTGGCTTTTAGCGGATGGTCTGCTGCACCGCAAGATGCAGGGCGCGGTCGCCTCAAGAAGAAGAAGAACGTACTTTTTCCGCTGCTGAATCAGAATGTTCTGTTTTCATATGAAGCTATGCATTTGGTGTGCGCCAGCAGTTCGGTGTCGCCTAAATTATTGGCACAGGCGGTCTTGGTGCCGCCAGCCACGGCTTCGCTCTGGAGAGAGCGGTGAGAAATTGCGGCAGAAAGAAGGCGGGAGGCTGCGGGAGGGGGGCATGGACGCCTCTTGATCGGGTGCCTGTTGAGGTGCATAAGCCGGCCCGTTAGCAACATGGCCCGCTGGGCCTGGGGCCCTCCACCAGCCTATTGAGGACAATATGAACACCTTTCAGCCGCTTGTGTTTTCCGGCGTCCAGCCGACGGGAAACCTGCATCTCGGCAACTATCTTGGCGCGATCCGCAAATTCGTCACACTGCAGGAAAACAACGACTGCATCTATTGTGTGGTGGACCTTCACGCCATCACCGCCCAACTTGTCCACCAGGACCTCAAGGGCCAGATCAGGTCGATTGCAGCTGCTTTCATAGCTGCAGGCATTGATCCCACAAAGCATATCGTCTTCAACCAGTCAGCTGTCCCACAGCATGCCGAACTGGCCTGGATCTTTAACTGCGTTGCGCGGATCGGCTGGATGAACCGCATGACACAGTTCAAGGACAAGGCCGGCAAAGATCGCGAGAATGCCTCTCTCGGTCTGCTCGCCTATCCCAGCCTGATGGCCGCCGATATTCTCGTCTATCGCGCCACCCACGTTCCGGTTGGCGACGACCAGAAACAGCACCTGGAGCTGGCGCGGGATATCGCACAGAAGTTCAACATCGATTTCCAGGACAAGATCCGGTCGTCAGGAACTGGGGTCGACATGGTCGTGGGCGAAGAGCCGATCCATGGCTATTTCCCGCTGGTGGAGCCGTTGATCGACGGACCGGCTCCGCGCGTGATGTCGCTGAAGGACGGCACGAAGAAGATGTCGAAGTCTGATCCGTCTGACCTGTCGCGCATCAACCTTATGGACGACGGGGAGACCATTCTGAAGAAGATCCGGAAGGCCAAGACGGATCCGGATTCCCTGCCGAGCGAGATCGAGGGACTGAAGGGGCGCCCGGAAGCCGATAACCTCGTCGGCATTTATGCGGCGCTTTCGGACAAGAAGAAGGACGATGTGCTGAAGGAGTTCGGCGGTCATCAGTTTTCGACGTTCAAACCCGCGCTTGCGGATCTGGCAGTTGAGGTCCTCTCCCCGATTACGGGCGAGATGCGTCGCCTGATGGACGACACGACCCACATCGACGCCATCCTGCGTGAAGGTGGCGAGAGAGCCCGCGCACGCGCAGAAGGTGTGATGGCGGATGTTTCCGATATCATCGGTTTCCTACGCTGAAGCGAGTTTTCTCCCGTAGCAGGGGCGGTTTTCATTTCTAGGCTTTGGTATAAATTCCGCTGCTCGACTCCGGAGGGGTTAGGACTGGGAGAAGGGGCTAACATGGTTTCCAAACGTCTTTCGAGTTTAGAGGGCCATCGTCGCAAGTTCATGGCGGTGATTGATGGCACGCCGGAATGTGAGCGTGCCGTTCACTACGCGGGGCGTCGCGCGAAGAACTCCAATGGCGGGCTCGTCTTGCTCTTTGTTATTCCCGAGGGAGATTTCCAGCAGTGGCTGGGCGTAGAGGCCATTATGCGTGCCGAAGCGCGCGAAGAGGCTGAAGCGATCATGGCGAGGACCGCACAGAAGGTGCGTGAGACAATCGGCACCGATCCCGAGGTTGTCATCCGCGAGGGGAATGCCACCGAGCAGATAAACGCTCTGGTGGAAGAAGATCGCGACATCGCAATTCTCGTCCTTGCCGCGGCGTCCGCCAAGGAAGGTCCAGGACCACTTGTGTCTGCGATTGCCGGACGGGGTGCAGTCTTTCCCATTCCCGTGACCGTTCTTCCCGACAGCCTGACGGACGAGGAGATCGACGCCCTCTGCTGAGCTGCCTTGACGACGGCAGTCAGAAGGCGCACTTGAACCGAAACATGGTTGCGACTATTTTCTTTTGAATAGTTCTAAGTTGACGGTGCCGGCTGGCGCTCAGGAGATGTGAGATGTTCATTCAGACCGAGGCTACGCCGAACCCGGCGACCCTGAAGTTCCTTCCGGGCAAGATTGTCATGGACAAGGGTACTGCCGACTTCCGCGACCAGACGGATGCGGAGGCGTCGCCGCTGGCCTCGCGGTTGTTCGAAGTTCCCGGGGTGACCGGCGTATACTTCGGCTACGACTTCATTACCGTCACCAAGAGCGGAGGGGATTGGCAGCACATGAAGCCTGCGATCCTCGGCTCTATCATGGAACATTTCATGTCCGGACAACCGGTAATGGGTGGGGGCACGACGACTGCCGAAATCTCCGACGAAGAAGGCGAGTTTTACGAGGACGGTGACGAGACGGTGGTCGCCACAATCAAGGAACTGCTTGAGACGCGCGTACGCCCGGCTGTTGCTCAGGACGGCGGCGACATCACCTTCAAGGGCTTCAAGGACGGCACAGTCTATCTCAACATGAAGGGCGCGTGCTCCGGCTGCCCGTCTTCGACCGCGACGCTGAAGCACGGAGTACAGAATTTGCTTCGCCACTTTGTGCCTGAAGTTCAAGCAGTTGAAGCTCTCTAGATACGTCGCAGACTGATGATCGTCCTGGCAATCGATACGGCCGGCGCGGATTGCTCTGCAGCCGTGTTCGACAGTGACAGCGGGCAGATTCTGGCGGCCGTTACGGACATGATCGGCAAAGGGCATGCCGAGCGCCTGATGGCCGTGATCGATGAGGCGCTGGCGAAAGCTGGGCGGCTCTTGGCAGATGTTCAGCGCGTCGCTGTGGTTATCGGTCCGGGTTCGTTTACCGGGATTCGCGTCGGAGTCGCGACCGCACGCGGTCTAGCCCTTGCGTTGGGTGCCGAGTGTGTCAGCGTAACGACGCTTGAGGCGTTGGCGCACGGTTTCCTTCAGAACGATTCCCCCGGGCCGCTTGTCGTGGCCATGGATGCCAAGCGTGGAGAACTCTACGTTCAGGCTTTCGCGACCGATGGGAGTCCCCTCACGCACCCCGCAGCATTGAGCCCGGAAGCGACAGCCGAACTGGTCCGTTCGGTGTCGGCCGAAGTCGTAGGCTCCGGGCGATCGCTCGTCTTGGGGGCGCCGGCGAGCGGGCTGGTTGTCGACCGGTTCGACATCTCCGTCATAGCCAGACTTGGCGCCGCGCGTTCCGTCCACGGCGCACCCAGACCGCTCTATCTGCGCGGTCCGGACGCGAAGCCGCAGACGGGCTACGCGCTTGCTCGAGCCTGAGGCCAATGATCGACGAATACTTCCAGTGGAAGCCCTTTTTCGAGATAGTCCCGCTGGTCATAGAAGACTGCGCTGAGATCTCAAACGTCCACGGTGATCGCTTCCCCAGGCAATGGAGCGAGGACGAGTTTGCCAGTCTGCTCCTGCAGCCCAACGTGTTTGGCTTCGTCGCGCGTCAAACCAACGCCTTCTTCTCCCGGCCGGTTGGAGGCTTCGTGCTTGCTCGCGAGACGGCGGGAGAAGCTGAGATCCTCACCATAGCCGTCTCGGAAAAATTCGCCCGTGCCGGGGTTGGGTGGCGGTTGATGCAGGCAGCGCTGCGAGAAGCGAGCCAGCGGGGCGGAGAAACCATCTTTCTTGAGGTCGAGGGTGCTAACCATCCGGCCGTCCACCTCTACCGGAAGCTCAAATTCGAAACCATCGCGGAGCGACCGGCCTATTACTCGGCATCCGACGGGACCAAATCCACCGCGCTTGTCATGCGACGCGATCTTCGCTAGGTCGGTCGAACCGTGATTTGATTGAAGGCGGCAAGGTCATGACGGATCTTTCCAGAACGCTTGAGGAGCTGTGTGCCGACAAAGGCATGCGGATGACCGACCAGCGCCGCGTCATCGCCCGCATTCTCCAGGATTCAGACGATCATCCCGATGTCGAGGAACTCTATCGCCGTTCTTCCAAGGTTGATCCGCGCATCTCGATCTCCACGGTTTACCGAACCGTCAAGCTGTTCGAGGACGAGGGTATCATTGAGAAGCACGACTTTCGCGACGGGCGGTCGCGCTATGAGACCGTTCCCGAAGAGCATCATGACCACATGATTGACGTGAAATCGGGTACCGTCATCGAGTTCCACTCGCCAGAAATCGAGGCTCTGCAGGAGCGCATTGCACGCGAGCATGGTTTCCGCCTCGTCGGACATCGGCTTGAGCTCTACGGCATTCCGCTCGACAAGGATGACGCTTGATCACCTGGTTGCGGACCGGTTTCGTTGTCCTGGCTCTTTCGATTATCACTCTGGTTCTCTTGCCGCTCCAACTGGTTGGCTTGGCGCTGGACCTGAAGCTTCGACGCACGCTTCCGCGGCTTTGGCATCGTGTTGCCTGTCGGCTGCTAGGAATCCGCATCCACGTCCATGGTTCACTGGAAAAACGTCGTCCGCTTTTGCTTGCCGCAAACCACGCCTCTTGGAAGGATATCCTCGTTCTCGGGGCAGTCGCAGACGTGGTGTTCATCGCCAAGTCTGAAGTCGGCGAGTGGCCCGTGTTCGGAGTGCTTGCAAAGCTTCAGAAAAGCATCTTCGTCGCTCGCGAACAGAAGCGAAAGGCAGGCCACCAGGTAAACGAGATTGCCAACCGATTGACGGGCGGCGAAATCGTCGTCCTTTTCCCCGAAGGCACCACCTCGGACGGCAACCGGGTGCTGGAGATAAAGTCGTCGCTGTTCGGTGCCGCTGCGGCCGCCGTTCCTCAGGTGCCGGGGCAGGTTGTCCACGTCCAGCCGGTCGCGATCGCCTATACGAGGGTCTATGGCATGGCGATGGGTCGCTATCACCGGCCGATTGCAGCCTGGCCAGGGGATATCCAGCTTGTTCCGCATCTGATGGGCGTCCTGAAGGCGGAGGCGATCGATGTAGAGATCACCTTCGGTGACACGATCGAGTTCAGCACCGGCGATAATCGCAAGGTTCTCAGCGCAACGGTGGCTGCGCAGATCCGCCGAATGCTGATTGCCCGACTGCGTGGCCGCGACTACAAGTAACAGACCCTTCTATTGCAGGCCGTCTTGCGGTAAGGAGCCCGATCATGAGCACCGATCCGATTTCGACCGCATCCCCGGCAGAGAGCCAGCCCAACGCAAATACCCGCAAGGTCTTCATCAAGACCTATGGCTGCCAGATGAACGTCTATGA
>DASYHX010000057.1:0-2045 GCA_035998065.1 Pseudorhizobium sp. | reverse complement strand
ATCATCTTTCCGGATTTTACCGATTGGGGCATCTCCTCCAGGATGTCGGCGTCACCCTCGGCACGCGCAAACTCGTCTTCCCCCTTGATGAGAAGCCAGTTCTCGCGCTTCTCGCCGCGATCGGCCATACGTATCAGATGCCAGCGGCCTTCCAGTTTCTCGCCCTTCAGCTCGAACTCCATATGGCCCTTTTTGTAGCCCTTATGCGGGTCGCCGATGGGGGTCCAGATGCCGCGATCCCACAGGAGAACGGCGCCGGCGCCGTAGTTACCTTCCGGGATCGTCCCTTCGAACCCTCCGTAATCAAGCGGATGGTCTTCCACGTGGACCGCGAGGCGTTTGTCACCGGGGACCAAACTTGGGCCGCGTGTCACGGCCCAGCTCTTCAACACGCCGTCCATTTCCAGCCTGAAATCGTAGTGCAGACGACGCGCGGCGTGCTTCTGGATGACAAAGCTGTTGCCGTTCGCCTTTGCCTTCTTTCCCTTTGGCTCTGGGGAAATGTCGAAGTTGCGCTTCTGATTGTATGTCTCTAGCGCCATCGTCAGCTAGCCTTTCGCTGCGGAGCAGCTGTCTTGGGCTTGCGAGGCTTCTTGCCGTTCGCTGTTTTCTTGCCTCCAGAGCCTGTTGCACTGGCGCTTTGGCGGAGCGCATCCAGCAGGTTCGATACCTTCTTTGGTTCGGATTTCGGGCGTTGGGGAAGTTTGCGCCCTTCGATCTTGGCACGGATCAACTCGGAAAGCGCCGTCTCATATCGGTCGTCGAACTGCGTCGGATCGAATTCTCCTCGCTTGGTCGCGATGATGTGCTCGGCGAGGTCAAGCATCTCACCCTCGATTTTGAAGTCCGCGATGTCGGAAAACACCTCCTCGGCCGGCCGAACCTCGTGATCATAGTTGAGGGTGCTTGCAATCAGGCCATGTTCGTTGGGCCTGATCATCAGCGTACGCAGCCGACGAAAAAGCACGGTCCGCGCGAGCGCCGCGACGCTCTTCTGCTCCAGTCCCTTCTTGATCAGGTTGTAAACCTCCGCGGACGCCTTGTCGGCCGGGGCGAGGTAATAGGGACGATCAAAGAAAATCGTGTCGACTTCGCCGCAGGGAATGAAGGTCTCTAACTCCAGTGTCTTGTCACTTTGCGGCACGGCGGCCTTGATCTCCTCTGGATCAAGGATGACGTATTCACCGCTCGCGACCTCATAACCTTTGACGATATCGTCCTTTTCGACCTCACGACCCGTATCCGCGTCGACTATCTGTCGCTGGACCCGATGGCCAGTTTCCCGATTAATGATGTGAAAGCTCACTCGGTCCGACGTAGACGCGGCAGTGTAGAGAGCGACCTGGCAACTCAGCTCCCCGACCTTGAGATAGCCCTTCCAGTTTGCACGCGGTGCCACAACTCAAAACTCCCTGAAAGCCTTATCAATGAAGGCTGGGGAACTTTGTTCCGGAGCTTCCGTTGGAGCCTGACCGGCAGTGAACAAGACTATCATCTTAGCGGAACCAAAGATGTGAAGAGCGCGTTTGCCACCGTCATTCCCGCCACGACATGGAGAGGTAGGCAACGGTGTCTGATTCACAGATGAATCGTGATCCTGCACGTGCAGACATAGTGAGGCTGATACCTGCCCTCCGCGCGTTTGCTCGAACATTCTGCAGGAACCCGACCGACGCCGATGACCTGGTGCAGGAAACCTTGATGAAGGCGCTCGCCAACCTCGACAAATTCGAGCCCGGCACGAAGCTGAAGTCTTGGCTGTTCACCATCATGCGCAACACCTTCTACACTCGCTCAAAAGTGCTGGGGCGGGAGGCGCCGGGATTGGCTGAGCCTGTCTCGGGTGACACGCCCATGCCGGCGACTCAGGAGGTCAGTGCGCGGGCCAAGGAGGTGCAGCGGGCGCTACAGAAACTACCGCCGCATTACCGCGAGGTACTGACCCTCGTCGCGATATTGGGGGAGAGCTACGAAGCCGCAGCCGAGATCTGCGACTGCGCGGTCGGAACGGTAAAAAGTCGCCTAAACCGGGCACGTCACCAAAT
>DASYHX010000053.1:0-7267 GCA_035998065.1 Pseudorhizobium sp. | reverse complement strand
CGCGGCTCCGTGTCCGGCTTCAAGCCGTCGCCCTGCATCAAGATCGCCACGAACTCCGAGATGTACGAGCACATGAAGGAGGACATGGACATCAACTGCGGCGGGATTGTCACCGGCGAGGAGACGATCGAGGAGTCCGGTCAGCGGATTTTCGAGGACATCATCGCGGTGGCTTCTGGCAAGAAGACCTTGAGCGAGATCTACGACTACGGCGACAACGAATTCGTGCCGTGGCAGATCGGCGCGGTGACGTGAGCCACCGCGCCTCCAGCGTTTAGCGGTTTCCGACGACCTTCGGCTGAGGCTTCAGAGCCGGAGCCGGAGTGGCAGGCGTGCCGAAGAACTTCTCGCGCTCCCGCCAGATCGCGGGGACGGCAAGGAGGCCAATACCAACGAACGCAATCAGGGTCTTCGTCAGCTGACTGAGCTCCGGCGAGCGGCCGTCGAAGTAGTAGACGGCGTAGACGATCGCAACGTGCCACACGTAGACGTAGAGAGAGTGGCGACCGATCAGCTGCAGGAACTTTAGCGAGAAGACCCAGGTCAGTACGCCGGCGGCGCTCCGGACAAAGGTCGACGGGTGCTTCGGACCGGCCGCGAGCAGCCAGGTCACAAGCGCTGCAACAGCGATGAAGTTCAACAGATAGACCGGGCCGAAGTCGGCGCGCACTTCCATGGCGGCAAACTTGCCGATCATGAAGTCGGGCATCAGGCCATTGGCCGTCATGATCCTGAGCGGCAGGAAGAACAGGACGACGATCAGCGCCATTTTTGGGATGAAGGTGTTCTCCGGGGTGAGAATCCGGCCCCAGTCAATCTTGCCGGCGGAGGTCATAGCACCCAGCACAAGACCCGAGTAGAACACGATCTGCCAGCCGAGAAGGTTGAAGCTTGCTCGGATACCCTGGTCGTCGGGTCCCAGGATGAGCTGGTTCACAGGCTCCGTGAACACGCGCTGGAGCCCTAGCTGCGCAGCCATCCACAGCACCAGGGAGGCGGCCAGCACATAATGCCACTTGTCGTCCAGCACGAGCTTCACGAGCAGTGGCGCAAACAGCATGTAGACGATGTACTGCGGCAGGATGTCCATGAAGGTTGGCTGGAAAAGGAAGGTCGCAATTGCAGCCAGGCGCAGTGGGTCATCGAAGGTCGTATAGCCCAGCCAGTTGTACCAGACGGTGTAGGCTTCCGGCAGGATCATCTGAGCCGCCAGGACCGCGATGACGATCCCCATCGCGTAACGGTAAAGCTCGAAGGCACGGGAATAGATCGCCTGCCGCCCGGCCGCGTAACCGTTCTTCACCATCTTACGCGCATAGACCATGCCGATCAGGAGGCCAGACAGGAAAACGAATCCCTGAGCGTCCTCCACAAAGGCGAGCTGATTGTGGTTGACCTTCACCAGCCAATAACCGCCGGCAAAGATCAGATGGTTGATCAGCATGAAGACGAGGAAATACCCTCGCATACCATCAATAATGTCGAACCGTTTCATCGGTCGCGGTCTCCGTTGTGCCGTGCCGATGCGCTTGGGTCGCCCGGTCGGTATGGCCGCTGGGGGCCAGGATTTCTGCGCAACAAACGCGACGAAACACCAGTCAGTTCCGCCCGCGACTTAGCGGTCTTGTACTAGAAAGCGGGACATGACTGTGGGATGAACGGGGAGATCACTCGGCCGCAATGCGCTTGAACCCTGCAGCTTGGGTCAGATAAGCGCGCAGTGCTGCGGGGCGAACAGGCTTGTGCTGGACTGCGATTTCCTGTCGCTCAGCTGCCGCACGCAAGTCCAATGCACGATCAGCCGTCAGCAAAAGCGCAGGGATTTCCGCGGCGTAAGCCTGCCGCAGCCGAATGATTGCATTGAGCCCATTACCATCGGAAAGATGATAATCGGCAATGATGACGTCCGGCGGGGGCTCCTTGGCAGCGATGATCGCCTCGATCTCTTCCGTCGAAGCTGCCGTGCCCACGCTGCAGCCCCAGCCGGAGACGAGCAGGGTCATGCCTTCGAGGATCTTCGGCTCGTTGTCGATGCAGAGAACCCGGAGGCCGTGGAGGGCCTGCAAGCGCCGTCGCCGCTCGGGCTGCTCCGCCGGCCGCATTGTCTGCGGCGGTGAAAGGTCGCGCGGCAGGCGCACCCGGAAGATCGTGCCTTTGCCCTGGACGGACGACAGCTCCACCGAATGTTTGAGCACTCGCGATATACGATCGACGATCGAAAGTCCGAGACCGAGCCCGGTCGCCGTTCGTGCGCCTTCATCGAGACGAATGAACTCCTTGAAGACGGTACGAAATTTCGCCTGTGGGATCCCGATGCCGGAATCCAGCACTTCGATTACGACCTCGTTTCCGCGACGTCTGGCGCCAACCAGAATCTTGCCCTTTATCGTGTACTTGATCGCATTAGAGACGAGGTTCTGGATCAACCGTCTCAGCAGGTTCGCGTCAGAGCGCACGTGCAGTGAACTACCTATCACGACGAAAGTGAGGTCCTTCTCGCGGGCCATGGGGGCAAAATCGGTTTCAATCCGCCGCAGCAGGTCATCGAGTGCGACGGATGTCAGCCGAGGCTTCATGGCACCGGTGTCCAGACGGGAAATATCAAGAACCGCGCCCAAAATCGCCTCGACCGATTCAAGCGCGGAATCAACATTGCGTACGAGCGAACGGTTGTCTGAGTTGCCGAGCCTCTCCACGAGGGCCGAAGTGTAGAGCCGCGCGGCGTTGAGCGGCTGCAAGATGTCGTGCCCTGCGGCGGCAAAGAAGCGTGTCTTTCCCAGGTTTGCCTCTTCAGCCAATGCGCGCGCCTCGGCAAGTTGATGATTTACCCGGGTAAGCTCCGCAGTACGCTCCTCCACCCGCTGCTCAAGCGTTTCATTTGCCTGTTTCAGCGCCCGATCCGCTGCCACCCGCTCGGTGATATCAGTGAGCGTGGCGACGATACCCTTGTCAGGCATCGCGTTTGATCGCACCTCGATGATCCGCTTGCCCTGACCGAGGACCAAGGGGAACGGCGCGTCGAGTGTCTGAAACTGTCGCATGACATCAAAACGCTCTTCCGGCTTCACGTCGCCCCTGTCGACGAGAATGGAAATGATGTCTGCGAGAGGATAACCGACCTGGCCGACCTGCTCGGGCAGGTCGAGCAGGTTGCGGAAACGGCGATTCCAGATGGTGAGACAGTAGGAACTGTCGAAGACGGCTATGCCCTGATCCATCTGCGAGAGGGCCGTTTGCAACATGTCCTGATTATACTGCAGCGCCTCGCTTGCCTGATCGAGCAGCCAAGCCGTGTCGGCGCTCGCGCCCTCTGCTTTCTGAAGGATGAGCGAAAGAACGAGCCGCGCGGACGAAGATCCAATGGCACTGCCAAGGAGCTGCTCCGAAAAATGGATGAGAGCCATGTCCGCGGGCTGATCGTCATTCAGGGAGCGGCCGCTCGTTTCGGCGTATTTGTCGAAGGAGCGCTCCATCCGCTCCTCACCCAGATAGCGCGAAATAGTCGTCTTCAGGTCGCCGACACTCACGCGGGTCTTCCAGCCGCGGGTGGCAAACTGCGACCGCTGCCGCCGCTTGACAAAGATACCGGCTTGGATGCGCTCCAGAGGCTTCGGGTTGCGGGACAATGATCCAAGGACGAAGGTGAGGCTATTGAGGATCAGGCTGAAAAGCGTGGCGGTGACAAGGGGGTCGGCTTCGGCGCCAAAAAGGTCGGTGCCAGGGAAAAGGAAATGCAGCACTGCCGCGGCGAGATGAGCGTTGTTCGGTCCTCCGAGGCTTGGCACGAAGAGCAGGTAGGCCCAGGCGAGGAAGCCAAAGGTCATGCCGAGAATGGCGCCCCGAGCGTTGGCCCGGCGCCAAACCAGACCGCCGATAAGGCTGGGTGCCATCTGCGCGATGGCGGCAAAGGAGAGGAGGCCGATTGAGGCGAGGCCGGTGTCACCGTCGGCTGCCCGATAATAGCCATAGCCCAACATCAGCACGACAACGATGGAGGTGCGGCGGACGCGCAGAAGTGTCTGGGTGAAGTCTGCCCGGTGCACCGCGCGGCGCATGAGCTTACGACGCAGCAGCACCGGCATCACGATGTCGTTGGAGACCATGATGGCCAGCGCGACCGAAGCGACAATGACCATTGCTGTTGCCGCGGAAAAGCCGCCGATAAAGGCGATCAGCGAGATCAGCGGCATCTTGTTCTCGAGCGGCAGGAGCAGCACGTAGAGGTCAGCATTGCCGGTGCCGCCGAAGATGATGAGGCCGGCAATCGCGATCGGTATGACGAAGATGTTGATGGCGACCAAGTAGAGCGGCAACAGGTAGGCCGCCATCTTCAGCTCGCGTGCTGTCCGGTTCTCCACCACGGTCACGTGGAACTGCCGCGGCAACATGATGATGGCAAATGCCGACAGCGCGATCAGCATCAACCAGCGGCTGAGGGGTGTCTCGTAGGACATTGCCGATGCCACGAACAGGTTCTCAGAAGCTCGTGTCCAGAGATCGGAGGGGCCATCGAACAGCACGAACATCACTGCGACGCCGACGGTCGCGAAAGCCAGCAGCTTCACGACGGATTCCATGGCGACGGCGAGAATCAAGCCATCCTGATGTTCGGTTGCATCCGTGTGCCGAGTCCCGAATATCACCGCGAAACATGCCATCAACAGGGTCACGATGAGCGCCAGGTCGACGAAATGGAGATTGCCACTGCCGATGCCATAGGCAGAGGTATCCACGACTGCCGCGACGGAGTTCGAGACTGCCTTCAACTGCAGTGCGATGTAGGGGATGGCTCCGATCAGCGAAATGATGGCCACGATCATGGCCACGGCGGAATTTTTTCCGTAGCGCGCCGCGATGAAGTCGGCGACGGAAGTCAGCTTCTCCGCCTTTGCCAGTTCCACAACGCGTCGGATCAACGGCATCCCAAGGGTGAAGGCGAGGATGGGACCGATATAGATTCCGGTGAACTCCAGCCCGCGTTGGGAGGCGAGGCCAACGCCGCCAAAATAGGTCCAGGACGTACAGTAGATGGCGAGGCTGAGCGCGTAAACGATCGGACGCCCTCCCTGCGGCACGCCGAACCTACGGCTTCTGCTGTCACCGTAGCTGGCTACGGCGAACAGAAGCAGGATATAGGCGAACGCCGACAGGAATAGCAGCCAGCCTGGAAGCATGTCTCCTCCGCCTCTTATCCGGTAGAGGGCGACCTTAGGGCAAAACAACCCGCTTGGAAATTGCTGCAGTCTCTGCCTTAAGTTCAATGCGCCGAGGTGGCGACTTGGAAAAAGCCGGAAGGCAGGTCAGGTTGAGCTTGTTCTACATCATGGCTTCAGAAAGGAACAAAAATGGCAATCATGTCGGAGTTCAGGTCGTTTATTGCGAAGGGTAACGTGATCGATCTGGCCATTGGCATTATCATCGGCGGCGCCTTTACGGGCATCGTCAACTCGCTCGTCAACGACATCATCACTCCGATTGTCGGCGCCATTATCGGCGGCATAGATTTTTCGAACTACTTCATCCCGCTTTCGTCTGCCGTTACGGCACCGACGCTGGCCGAAGCCCGGGAGCAAGGAGCTATTTTCGCCTACGGCAGTTTTCTCACGGTTATCGTCAACTTCCTGATCCTGGCCTGGATCATCTTCTGGATGGTCAAGGTGGTGAACCGCATACGGTTGACGGAGGAAAAGAAGCCGGTCGCGGCCGCACCGGCACCCCCGCCAACTGATATCCAGCTCCTGGCTGAGATCCGTGATCTGCTGAAAGCCCGCTAGACGCGCTTCCATCACCCAAATCGATACCAGCCTCACGGAAAGTCATGAGATTCCCGCAAGCCGGTTGGGTTAGAACAGGGCCTTCAGCCGGAGAGTGATTTGCATGTCGATACTTCAAAGCCTCAGTCCTCGCGCTCTTGCTGCTCCCGAAAGCGGCATCGTGGAGGTGATAACCTATGCGCGAAACCGCGAGGGCCTCATTCCGCTGTGGGCGGGCGAAGGCGACCTGCCTTCGCCAGATTTCGTCAATCAGGCCGCAAGCGCGGCACTACTTGGGGGCGAAACATTCTACACCTGGCAGCGCGGTATTCCCGAACTGCGTGAGGCGTTGTCGCGCTATTACGCGAGACACTTCTCCGTGCCGCTCTCCAGCGACCACTTCTACGTGACCGGCTCCGGGATGCATGCGATCATGCTGGCCGTGCAGGCGCTCACCAATCCGGGCGACGAATTGATCTACCTCTCGCCGGCCTGGCCGAACATTGTCGCCTCCGTCGAAATCGGCGGGGCCAAGGCGGTCCCCCTCGCATTGGATTTCGTCCAAGGCGGCTGGTCTCTCGACATGGAGAAACTGGAGCGGCTTGTAACACCGCGCACCCGGGCGTTGTTCGTTAATACCCCCTCAAATCCAACGGGGTGGACGGCTTCTAAAGAGGAACTGACGGCCATTCTGGATCTTGCCCGCCGGCACGGTCTCTGGATCGTCGCGGACGAGATCTACGCCCTCTATTACTACGGCGTAGCGACCCGTGCTGCCTCCTTCATGGATGTGATGGAACCCGGCGACAAGGTGATCTTCGCCAATTCCTTTTCCAAGAACTGGTCGATGACCGGCTGGCGGGTCGGCTGGCTTGTGGCGCCGCCGGAACTGGGTCAGGTCATCGAAAACCTCATCCAGTACTCCAACTCGGGTGTCGCGCAGTTCTTGCAGCGGGGCTGTGTCGTCGCGCTCGATCGTGGCGATGAGTTCGTCCGCGAAAATATCGGTCGCGCCCGGATCTCCCGGGATCTGCTTTGCGACGCGCTGATTTCCACCAATCGGGTTGAGACCTTGAAGCCAGAGGGCGCACTCTATGCTTTTCTCAAAGTCGACGGTGTAACGGACAGTCGTGCAGCCGCACTTGATATCGTGGACAAGGTGCAGGTGGCGCTTGCACCGGGTTCAGCTTTCGGTGTGGGCGGAGAATTATTCCTCCGAGCCTGCTTCCTTCGCGACCCAGCTCAGGTGCGCGAGGCTGCGGACCGACTCGCAGACTACATCCTGAAGCTCTGAACGGAGCATGATAACTAGAATCTGAATGAAATCGACAACCACACCGTAGTCATCCGGAGCAATAAACCCGCTCGGGCGCGCGCCCGGTAAGCTTTGATGAAGCAGAACGGTGCTTCGCTTCCTGTCAGTCAAAAAAGGCAGGAGTGTTGAAATGGCCGTTCTCGTTACCGGCGGTGCCGGCTATATCGGAAGCCATATGGCGTGGGCTCTGCTCGATGCA
>DASYHX010000196.1:0-24667 GCA_035998065.1 Pseudorhizobium sp. | reverse complement strand
GCATAGCCGCACCGTCGTGCTGCACCTTTCCCCCTGACGCTGATGAACCTCTCCTGAATGAAGGATTCGGAGTGCGTTCAGCCGATGATGGGTAGCGTGTTTCCAATCCCGGCAACCGGGAGAGATCAACGGCGCCAGCTTCTGGCCCATTCGGGAGAGACACAATGACCAATTTTCTCGTAAAGACCGGACTTGCCGCTCTCATCGCGCTTGCCGGTTTCACCGCTACCGCGTCCACGGCAGCCGCTGGAGGGCCAGAATTTCGGATCTTCGTCCAGCACGGCGGGTGGGATCGCGACCACCGTCGTGGCGATCGGTGGGAGCGTCCGCGCCGCGACCGCGGTGGCCGATGCGCGCCTTGGCTTGCTGAGGAAAAGGCGCGGCATATGGGGCTGCGCCGCGCCCGCGTGGTGGATGTCGACCGCCGCACCGTGACGGTCATCGGCCGCGATCGCCATGGTCGCGACCGCATCGTCTTCGCAAACGACCGCGGCTGCCCTGTCATCCGCCGCTAAAGGTATCCGTCTTCTTCGCCCGAAGACGAATGGGGGCGCCCTGCCGACCTGCAGCAAGGTCGGCAGGGCGCCTTTTTCTATTGCTCCAGGGCGAAGATTACATCCACGGTGACGCTATACGTGTTTTCGCCTGCAGAGATGGCAACGGCGTCGGACGCGGCCTCCTTGGTCATCGCCATCCGATACATTGGCTGGGGTGGCATGGGCGGTTGAACGCTCTCGCCGATCTCGACCACGTCGCCAAGCGTCACTCCCGCTGCTTGCGTTAGCGTGCGAGCCTTCGCCATGGCCTTCTCGACGGCCTGCCGCCGCGCATCGCTTAACGCGCCCTCGGGGTCATTATTGGTGAAAACGATCTGCCCGCCTTGATTGATGCCGAGCTTGACCGAGCGGTCGAGAATGGCGCCGACCTTCGCCAGGTCGCGGATCTTCACCGTCAGCGTGTTGGTGACCTCGTAACCCACGACTTCCGGCGGGTCGATGGTTCCGTCTTCCTTCGGCTGGAAATGACGGTATTGAGGCTGGATCGAAAAGTTGCTTGTCTGCATGTCCTTGGAATCGATACCCTCAGCCTTCAAGGCGGCGGTCACCGCGTTCATTGCTTGGCTGTTGCTGTCGACCGCGACCTGGGCCGTCTGCGAATTGCGCACCACGGACAGGCTGACGATTGCGGTATCGGGCGCGACGCGTGCCTCCCCAACAGCAGAAACGCGAACCACCCGTTCACGCGGGGATGGTCGTTCCTGGGCAAAGGCTGTGTTTGGCCAAGCAATCGCCAGGAGGACGGGCAGCGACAGAGCGACGAAGGCACTCGCGGCAGCGGATCGGGGCATGGATGATTCCTCTTCAGTTTGTCCCGGACAATAGCTGGAGGGAGATTGTGTAGCTATTGCGGCAACGCCTTGTGGCGGTAACGGAATTGCGTTAGAGCGGGCGTCCGGGGTCGGCGAGCCATTGCGCCCGCCCCATGCCCTTCGGGCAGGGCCTGTAGCTCAATGGTTAGAGCCGGCGGCTCATAACCGCTTGGTTGGGGGTTCGAGTCCCTCCGGGCCCACCAATATTTTAAGTCATTGATTTTACACACGTCGCGCAGGCCATCTTCATGGGCGCTTTCCATGACGAGGCTTCAATCAAGGAGTCAGGAAGGGCGAAAACCCCTGAAACTGCGCTAATTGGGAAGGTCCACCCTCTCCGCACTAACCAACCAGAATTTTCGACGATTTCCTGGTTTTGGTGGCTCGCCCAAACGTTCGGCCTGACCCGCACACAGCGTTAGGAAGTGGCCGCTGGGCTCCTTCTGGCGCAGCCTTTCGCACCCGTCCCAAATTAGAATTTTATCCATCTTCTCAATGTGTTCTTGAGTGGGTACGGGCATAGAATAAGCGGAAGGGAGTAAGATCATGGGCCACCCATACAGAAAGCGCCAATGCAGCCCTAGAAAACCTCAGCCCCGGCAGAACTATTGGAAGAGGCAGGTGCTTGTCGCCGCTTTAGTCCTGGGCGGTGGGCTGCTGGCCCAAGGCTGGCAGTCTGTTGGCAGTGCGCCAGCGTCTGCGCTACTTGCCGCTAGCCAGCCGAGGCCAGGGACCAGCGCCAACTTCGAGATCTGCAAGAGCGTCCGCGAAACGTGCGTCGTGGATGGCGACACCTTCTGGCTCAACGGAATGAAGATCCGGATCGCCGACATCGACACGCCGGAAATCAGCCAGCCGCGCTGCGCCGCAGAGCAGCGTCTGGGGGAGAAGGCAAAGCATCGGCTTCGGGATCTGCTCAACGCCGGACCGTTCCAGCTGGCAGCCTGGGAAGGCCGCGACCAGGACAAGTACGGGCGTAAGCTACGCGTCGTGGTGCGCGACGGAAAATCACTCGGCGATCACCTGGTATCGGAGGGTTTGGCTCGAACCTGGGCCGGTCGACGAGAGCCCTGGTGCTGACGGCCTCGACCGGCGACGCCGAACTAGAGGATACAAAATGAGACGTCACCTTATCGCGACATTCGTCGCCTGCGCTATTGCAGGGGCCGCTCATCCTCTCAGAGCACAGGAGACGGGAAAGAGCGAACCCCAAGGCGCAGTCCTGTGCATCTGGATGATCTCAAGCTCCATCCTTCGTTTCGGAGACACATGCCGGGCGGAGCAAGATGGCGAATATCTCGCAACGCTCCGGCGAAATGTTGAGCGGATGGAAGCATTCATATTCCGGAATTCCGACATCACAGCGGATCAGCTGGAAGCCTACAACCGGCGCCGCCCAAGTGTGCAGAGCGCGCAGTGCGAGCCTGGCAGCGAGACGATGTCCCTGTACGAAAACGCCAAGCGTCAGGGAAACCAGCTTGATGAGCAAACGGACAAGCTCCTGGAGGTTGAGCGGCCGCCGGTTTGGAACCCGTGCCTCTAAGGTAACCAAGTTCCTAACGCGAGCTGGACTCTCCTGCAGGTTGTGTGGCTATCTGCCTGGGGAACATTGGGGGAAATTCAGGTGATGAGCATTACTACTGCGCGGCTAGGAGCCGCCGTAATGATTGCGCTTGCGCTGGCAGGCTGCACGACCACAACGCCGGCTGCATTTCAGAAGAACCCGAAAGGGGTGCCAAAGGTCAGCCTTTGCCGGACCTATCTGGAGACCCACGATCCGCTGTTCCAACAGCAAATAGCAGCAGAACTGAGCCGCCGCGGCGTCGCATCTTACCAGTGCCAACAGATGGTTCGGCAGCAGAACCAGGCGGGCGCTGTTCTCGCAGCGGTCGCCATTGGTGGGGCTGCCGTTGCCTACTGCGCGAACCACAACTGCGGGGGCAGTGGTGGCTATTACAATCCGCCGGCAGCTTACCCTGGCAATTGCCAATACAACCACCAACGTGCTGCTGATGGCAGCCGTTGTGGTGACCGAAGCGCCGCGTCGCGTCCCGGCGGATGGTGAACCCTGCGGTTTAAATCAGCCCGAGCCACCGGGCCGCGTGTCCACCGACGGCGGCAATAGCAAGAAGGGCAGCAAGCACCAGGATCGTAAAAGCCAGCCATCAGGCATCGCACGGCCTCTATAGCAATGAACCTTGAGCCGCCGTCGCAGCTTCCCGTTCCACCTGTCGGGGCGGGAGCAGGATCAAATCATCCTCTGGCAACGGACGCTGTAGCGTCTTCGCTCCACGGGTGCCGTCAGCCACGCGTCAACCTCGTACGGGTCGCGCAGGATCATCGGCATGGCCTTCGGATGGATCGGCTCAACGATGGCGTTGGGTTCGGTCGTCAGGAAGGCGAACAGGTCGCAGGTGACTACGCCTTCCTTCACCTTGGGCACGCTCTGCCAGTCCCTGACCCAGAGGCCAGCGAAGAACATCAGCGGCTCGCTCTCGTCGCGGGCGAACCAGGCGTTTTGGGATGCGGCCGCGCTCGACCTTGCAGGATCCGGCTCAGCGAAGCGGGTGAACGGCACCACGCAGCGGTTCTCGACGCCGGTCCAGCGCAGCCAGTGCTTGCTCGACGTGTTGCGGATGTTGGTGGTGCCGCCGTCGGGCTCCATCTTCAGGAGCTCCTGGAAGTCGACGTCCTTACCCTTTGCCCGCAGCTTGTCCGCTCGCTTCGTCGCTGCCTGATAGATCGCCTGCTGCGAGCTCGGCATTCCCCAGCGCACGCGCGTCAGCTCGCGCTCACCACCATTGTTGCGCACGATCGGCGCCATCTGATTGGGGTAGATATCCAGCGAAGACTTGAGGTTGCCCAGCCGGTCGAAAGCCTTGGAGACCGCGCGGATGGCCTCTTGATTGGTGGTGACGTTGTAGAGATTGCACATCTAAAGGTCATCCTCATACCGGCTGTGGCTGATGCTGTGGGCGCCGCCGACAGGCCCATTCGTGCCGGCGGGCTCGCTTACGATCCGCCGCTTCGTCACCACGAACTTCCGCGTCAGCGCCCTGACGATGTCGCGAGCGGCTTCATCGCGAGCCGCGTCCCATTCCGCCTTGTCGGTCCAGCGCCGGGCGTCCTCGTCGTCGATATCAAACAATGCCGTGAAGACGGTCAAGTAGATATCGGCCCGACCGGCTGGTTCGAAGTTGCCAAAGTCCCAGCGGAAGGAGAAGGGAGGAAGTGCTTCGTCGACGATGCGCCGGGCGATGGTATGGGCCAGCTGCGTCTCTCGCTTTCGCGATCGGCCGGTGCCTGCGAACCCGTTGAGGGTCGGCGTAGACTTCGCAAGCGGCTGAAAGCTCGACGATCGTCCATAATTTGAACAGGCCGTTTCGACGACGTGCACGCTGAAGATAGAATCGAGTTGGCCCGGCAGCCGCGCAATTTAGGACTTGAAGCTCGACGACACGCTTGACAGCGTCATCTTCTGTGTCCAGGGTGAAGCGGTTTAGTAAAGCGGTTTACCAAGTAGAAGAAGCTGTCACCAAACAGCCGGGGAATCTAACTGGGGAACACGTAGTGAAAAAGCGCGCGACCAGCTTGAAGGACGTCGCCAGTGCAGCGGGCGTCTCTGTCACAACAGTGTCTCGACTGCTTAACGGCACGCTCGAGTTGCCGTTGGAGACGAAGTCGCGGATCCACGCTGCGATCCAAGAGCTAAGATACGAGCCCAATCCTCATGCGCGAAGCCTCAGTCGCGGGCGTTCTGACACGATCGGACTCGTAGTCCCCGACATAGCCAACCCCTTCTTCGCTACACTTGTCTCAGCTGTTGAAGAAGAAGCTGATCAACGTGGCTTGGCCCTCTCCCTGTACGCGACATTGAACAGACCGGGGCGAGAGATTGCATATCTTAGCGCGCTGGCTCGCAACCATGTCGACGGGCTGGTTTTCGTCACAAATCACCCGGACGATGGTGAATTGGCCTCGCGCATCAACCAGACCGGCAAAGTCGTTGTCGTCGATGAAGATGTACCCGATGCGATGGTCCCGAAGCTTTTCTGCGACAACGAGCAGGGGGGCTACCTTGCAGGTCAGCACCTCGTCCAGAACGGCCATCGGAGAGTGTTGTACGTCGGGGGCCCGCAGGAGATGATCAGTACCCGCCGCCGCTATTCCGGATTGAGGCGTGCGCTGCGCGAAGCGTCCATACCCATGGATGGCCTCTTACGATACGAAGGCGAATACACCGTCGAATTCGGACGCAAAGCAGCGCGACGATTCCTCAGTGAAGGGATGCCTGCAACCGCCATCTTTGCGAGTTCCGATGAGATAGCGATCGGACTGATCGAAGTTCTCAGGGAGCAAGGAGCATCCATTCCACGGGAAGTCTCTATCATCGGCTTCGACGACGTGGGCCCGCTTCATCTATTTGCCCCCTCGTTGACGGCCATCCGTCAGCCCGTCCGGGCCATAGGACAGCGCGCACTTGCGCTTCTCGTCGACACCAACTGGGAGCAGCCGGAAGACCTCCTTTCTGAAGAGCTGTTACCCGTCGAAATCGTCGTGCGGAATTCCGTTGCTCCGCCTTCGAGAAAATAACAGCAGCGGGACCAACGCCAACCAGAGGATGAACTCATGACACTTCTAAGACGCAGAACCTTCACTGCCGCTCTCGCGGCAACCGCTATGGCAGGCCTGTCCTTCGGCGCTGCCCAGGCGCAGGACGCTCAGAAGACCTTCGCGCTCGTTCAGATCAATCAGCAGGCCCTGTTCTTCAACCAGATGAATGAAGGTGCACAAAAGGCCGCGGAGGAGGCCGGCGCGAAGCTGGTGATCTTCAATGCCAACAATGATCCTGCGGCGCAAAACAGCGCCATCGAAACCTACATTCAACAGGGGGTTGATGGTATTGCGGTGGTTGCCATTGACGTGAACGGGATCATGCCAGCCGTTCAGCAGGCAGCAGACGCTGGTATACCTGTAGTGGCAATCGACGCCATCTTGCCGGAGGGACCGCAAAAGGCGCAGATCGGCGTAGACAACGCCGCGGCCGGCGCTGACATGGGCAAGTTCTTCCTTGATTACGTGAATAGCAACATGGACGGCACTGTGAAATACGGTGTCGTCGGAGCCTTGAATTCCTTCATCCAGAACGTACGCCAGGAAGGCTTTGAAAAGGCGGTGCAGGGTGCTGAAGGAGTCGAGACGGCGGGTGTCGTGGATGGCCAGAACATCCAGGACAATGCCCTTGCCGCTGCAGAGAACTTGATCACGGGCAATCCAGACATGACGGCTGTCTACGCGACCGGCGAACCCGCCCTGATGGGGGCCATCGCGGCTGTTGAGAGCCAGGGCAAGCAGGACGACGTCAAGATCTTCGGGTGGGACCTTACGGCTCAGGCAATTGCAGGCATTGATGCGGGTTACGTTGCCGCAGTCATCCAACAGGACCCTGCGGCCATGGGCGCAGCGGCTGTCGAAGCCCTTCAGACCCTTTCTGAGGGCGGCAGCGTTGAGCAGACGATCTCTGTGCCGATCACCATCGTCACGAAGGACAACGTTGAGCCGTATCGGGACATGTTCAAATGATGGCGGAAGGGCAGCATCAATCCGCTGTCGCAGGAACCGGGGGAGGGCACATCCCCCGGCAACCTGGAGACGGCGTCAATCGTCAGCCCAGGGTGTCGTTGCGGAATATCCAAAAGAACTTCGGCTCTCATCAAGCGCTTCGGGGCGTTGATCTCGATATCTATCCCGGCGAGTGTTTGGGTCTGGTGGGAGACAATGCCGCAGGAAAGTCCACGCTCACCAAGATTATCTCAGGCACTTACATCCCTGACGGCGGGTCGATTGCTATCGATGGACAGGAGGTCCGGCTGGCCGGACCTGCCGACGCTCGCAAGCGCAATATCGAGATGGTCTTTCAAGACCTAAGCCTTTGCGACCACATCGACGTAGTGGGTAATCTTTTTCTCGGCCGGGAACTGACAAAGGGTCCATTCCTCGATCGTCCACGCATGGTGGCCGAGGCCCGTTCCATGCTGGACGCTCTCGAAATACGGATTCCGCGCCTCGGTGCAAAGGTGGAGAAGCTGTCCGGTGGACAGCGGCAGGCGATTGCCATCGCGCGTGCGGCCTCTTTCAACCCGAAGGTGCTCATCATGGATGAGCCGACCTCGGCCCTTGCTGTTGCCGAGGTTGAGGCGGTGCTCTCGCTGATCAACCGGGTGAAGGCGAGAGGCGTGTCCGTCATTCTGATCACCCATCGACTACAGGATCTCTTCCGTGCATGTGATCGTATCGCGGTCATGTACGAAGGGACGAAGGTCGCTGAGCGCGACATTGGAAACACGGACCTTCAGGACCTCGTGCAGCTTATCGTCGGAGGGCAAAAGCATTGACCGCCTATACGGAACGCGCAGCCGGGTCACCGGTCGCGGATTTTCTCTCCGAACACGCCCAGGTTCTCTCGATCGCCGTGTTCTTCTTCGCCTGCCTGATCTTCTTTTCAGTCACCACTGATACATTTCTGACGCTTGGCAACATCCTCAACGTCATCCGCCAGGCCGCTCCAATTCTCGTTGTGGCAGTAGCAATGACATTGGTGATCATCACCGGCGGTATTGACCTCTCTGTCGGTTCTCAGGTGGCGCTGGTGAACGCTGTCGCTGCAATGGTCCTTGCCTTGGGCTATCCTTGGCCCGTCGTGGTCCTCGGCATGCTCGCGTTCGGTGCCTTGCTCGGAATGGCCCAAGGTTGGTTCGTCGCCTACCAGGGCATACCTGCTTTCATCGTGACACTAGCCGGTCTTTCCATCTTGCGCGGCTTTGCGCTTTACCTGACGCAGGGCTACTCGATCCCCATCAAGGACGTTCCAGGTTTCTTCGCAATAGGCCGTGGTGAGCTTTTCAGCATTCCTGTGCCGGCGCTCATCGCCCTTGGTGTCGCTCTGCTCGGTTACGGCGTCATCGCCTATACAAAATATGGGCGGCAGGTCGTAGCTGTCGGTTCCAATCTTGAGGCCGCACGACGCGTGGGGATGCCATCCAAGTGGATTGTGGCCTCTGTCTACATGGTCTCGGGTATCGCGAGTGCGCTGGCCGGACTGCTCATCGCCGCGCGCCTCGGTTCCGGCTCCTCGAACGCCGCTGTCGGATTTGAGCTGCAGGTCATTGCAGCCGTTGTGCTTGGTGGCACATCCCTAATGGGCGGGCGAGGCAGCATACTAGGCACAGTGTTAGGAACGCTGACCATCGCCGTGATTGGCAACGGGTTGATCCTGATGCACATCTCGCCTTTCTTCACCCAGATCGTGACAGGCGCCATCATCTTGGTTGCGATCTGGCTCAACACAAAGATCTTCACCACGAACTTCCGCTTCGGCGGAAAGAAAGTGCGAGGATAATGTGAGCCAGGAGCTTTCTGAAGGTCATGTGCGCTCCGGCAAGGTGATGACCGTGGCCGGCCCGATCGCCGTTTCCGATCTGGGTCTGTCCTTGATGCACGAACACATTCTCAACGATTGCCGCTGCTGGTGGCATGCACCGAAGACGCCAGAGCGGCAGTATCTGGCAGAGGGTTTCGTCTGCATCGAGGTACTTGGGGAATTGCGTCAGGATCCCTTTGTCAACAAGCACAACATCACGCTTGATGACGAGCCGCTGGCCATCGCGGAGCTAAAGGAATTCGCCAGATGCGGCGGTAACACGGTCGTAGAACCAACCTGCCAAGGGATCGGGCGGAATCCGGTGGCACTAAAGCGCATCTCCAGTGCCAGTGGCCTCAATATCGTGATGGGAGCCGGATACTATCTCGCCTCCTCCCATCCGGCGAAGGTGGCGGCTATGACCGTCGACCAGATCGCCGACGAGATTGTGCACGAGGCGATGGTAGGCGTTGACGGCACCGACATCAAGGTAGGTTTGATTGGAGAGATAGGCGTCTCTTCTGAATTTACCGGCGAGGAAGAGAAATCACTGCGGGCGGCGGCACGCGCTCAAGTGCGAACTGGCTTGCCTCTGATGGTCCATCTACCGGGTTGGTTCCGCCTTGGCCACAACGTCCTGAACATTGTGGAGGAGGAGGGTGCTGACCTGAGGCACACCGTGCTCTGCCACATGAACCCCTCTCACGACGATCTCAGCTATCAGGTCGAGCTCGCTTCCCGAGGAGCCTTTGTCGAATACGATATGATCGGCATGGATTTCTTCTATGCGGATCAGCAGGTGCAGTGCCCCAGCGATGAAGAGGCGGCCCGTGCTATCGTCAAGCTGATCGAGCGGGGTTGCCTTGACCGAATCCTCCTGTCTCACGACGTCTTCCTGAAGATGATGCTGACGCGTTACGGCGGCAACGGCTATGCATACATCCTCAAACACTTCCTGCCACGCCTGAAGCGCCACGGCTTGGCCGATGATCAACTCAAAATCCTTATGCGGGATAATCCCCGGTCCGTATTCCGCGCCCAGGGCTGAATCCGACATTGACTACAGAAATGGAACCAAGATGACCAAGAAAGTCCTCCTCGTTGGCGAAAGCTGGGTAAGCTCTGCCACCCATTACAAGGGGTTTGACCAGTTCGGCAGCGTGACCTTTCACCTCGGCGCAGAGCCATTGGTGAAAGCCCTGCAAGGGAGCGAATTCGAGCTTACCTATATGATGGCGCATGATGCCGTGGAGAAGTTCCCTTACGACATGGAGGGGCTGGACGCTTACGACCTTCTCATCCTCTCCGATATCGGCGCGAACTCGCTCCTCCTGCCTCCTGCGGTCTGGTTGCAGTCGAAAACGGTTCCTAACCGACTGAAGCTGATCAAGGCTTGGGTCGAAAAGGGCGGCGGCCTATTGATGGTGGGCGGCTACTTCTCCTTCCAAGGTATCGACGGGAAGGCTCGTTGGCGCCGGACCGCGGTGGAAGACACGCTGCCGGTCACGTGCCTTCCCTATGATGATCGCGTGGAGATTCCAGAAGGCGCGACGGCGGTTATCACGAAAGCGGATCATCCAACCGTTGCAGGCCTCTCGGGAAATTGGCCGCTTCTTCTCGGCGTGAATGAAGTCGAGGTGCGAGAGCGCAGCGATGTGGAAGTCGTTGCTCGCCTCCCGGACGATCAGGGTGGCCATCCGCTGCTCGTAACAGGAAGCTTCGGTCGTGGACGCAGCGCTGCCTGGACTTCTGATATCGGGCCGCACTGGCTTTCGCCGGAATTCTGCGAGTGGGAGGGCTATGGTCGCCTATGGAGGAACATCCTCGGCTGGCTCAGCGAGGTTCGGTGAGCAGGGATCGGTTGCGGGTATCAGCGCGCCAAGATTGCCTGCAGTTCTTCGCTCGTGGGGAAGGCCGCTCTGGTGCCGCGCCGGCTAACCGTCAGCGCCGAGGCGCAGGCGGCATGACCAACGGCTCGCGTATCGAGCTCAATGCCTCTCAAAGCCGCGGACGCAAGCGCGACTGCCATGAAAGTATCTCCTGCCCCTGTTGTATCCACGGCGTGGGTGGCGACGGCCGGTATGGTGGCGATACCATCGCCTCTAGTGGCGAGTATTGCGCCGTCGCCCCCAAGGGTAATAACGACGTGGCGGACGCCCGACTGTTGGAGGCGCTCAGCCGCTGCAGCGTCCGACGAGCGGGTAAGACTCAGAGCCTCTCCTCGGTTAAGGACAGCGATATCCACGAGCGGCCAAAGGTCCGAGAAATAGGGCCGAAGCGGCGAGGGATTGAAGGCCGTGACAAGGCCACGGCGTTTGGCTTCCGCAAGCAGATCGCGGGTCGTGGTTTCTGCGAGATTGCCCTGGAGGACAACGAGATCACCGGTCACGGCACGGCTCAATCCTGCGATGGCATCGTCAGGCGTCAGAGAGCCAGCGGAATCGGTGGTGGTCACGATGGCGTTCTCGCCATCGGGCATGGTGAAGATAATCGAGAAGTCACTGGAGCGTCCGTCGATCACGGTAAGCTTTGCCTCAACCGGCTCGGGCGCCAGCTGCTCACGAATGGTCTGGGCGCGAAAGTCCTCGCCCACGGCTGCAATCAGCGCGGTCGGGAGCCCTGTGCGGGCCATAACCACGGCCTGATTTGCGCCCTTGCCGCCCAGGTCCCGGGTCTCCTCGCGACCGAAGATCGAAGCTCCGGCTTCAGGCATGGACGACACTGAGATGGTTTCGTCGATGGCGACGTTACCGATGACATGGGCACGCATGGCTGGCCTTTAGGAAAGGGATGAGATGCAGACGATATCTGACAACAATTCGAGCGCCATAAGGGAAATATTTGGGACTGACAAGGCGCTGATCGGGATGATCCATTGCCTGCCTTTTCCAGGCGCGCCACGCTACCGTGGAGCTTCGCTGGATGCGATATACGACGCGGCAATGCGTGACGCGGACGCTTTGATCCAAGGCGGATTGCACGGACTGATTGTCGAGAACCACGGTGACATTCCGTTCTCCAAGCCAGAGGACATAGGCCCGGAAACGTCCGCCTTCATGTCGGTCATCACCGACCGCATCGCCCGCAATACCGGCGTGCCGATTGGCATCAACGTTTTAGCAAACGCTCCCATACCCGCCTTCGCTATCGCCATGGCCGGTGGCGCGAAGTTCATCAGGGTGAATCAATGGGCCAACGCGTATGTCGCCAACGAAGGCTTCATGGAAGGGCGGGCAGCGGAAGCCATGCGGTATCGTTCGCTCCTGCGTGCAGAGCATATCAAGGTATTCGCCGACAGCCACGTCAAACACGGCGCCCATGCCATTACCGCCGATCGCACGATCGAAGAGCTTACCCGCGATTTGGCCTTCTTCGATGCCGACGCTGTGATCGCGACTGGCCAACGCACCGGTAATTCCGCCAGCATGGAAGAGATAGATACGATCGGCGCGGCCACGCACCTGCCGCTGCTAGTGGGATCGGGTGTTACCAAGGATAACATTGTTGAGATTTTGAAGCGCACCAACGGGGTGATCGTCGCATCGTCGCTCAAGGAGGGCGGCGTATGGTGGAACCCGGTTGAGCCGGTTCGCGTCAAAGCCTTCGTCGCGGCTGCCCTTCCTGCGCTGGAGCGTTGATATGATTGAAACGCTCTCGGAGCAGATACTACGCGAAAATGAGGCAGTTCTCGACGCGATGGTCAATCATCGCTTCGTTGCGGACATCAAGGCTGACCGCCTCTCGAAGGAGGTCTTTGAACGCTATCTCGTTTTTGAGGGTGCTTTCGTCGATACCGCGATCTCGATCTTCGCTTTCGCAGCAGCCAAGTCTGAGACAATTACGCAGAAGCGCTGGCTGATTGGCGTTCTGGATGCTCTCGCCAACCAGCAGATCGCCTATTTCGAGCGGACGTTTGCCGAACGCGGTATCGATCCCTTCGCATTCGACACGACCATTCCCGAAGTCGCAGCCTTCCGCGATGGCATGTATTCCATTTCGCACGATGGTGATTATCTCGACACAGTCGCCGCAATGTTTGCAGCCGAGTGGATGTACTGGACCTGGTCGAAGCAGGCCGCACAATGTCACATCAGTGATGTTCTTCTGAAGGAGTGGGTCGACCTGCATGCGGAGGATGATTTTGCGGCGCAGGCGCTGTGGCTGAAGGCAGAGCTGGACGCAGCAGGGCAGGGTATGAGTGAAACGGAGCGCAGCCGCCTCAGCATGATCTTTGGTAGGGTGCAGAAGCTGGAAATTGCTTTTCACGACGCTCCCTATCTCTCGAACGCGAAGATGGGTAATTATGGTTGAGATTAACGGTAGTCGGCTGGAAGCGCGGCTCGATCAGTTCGCAGCCATCGGTGCAACGCCGAAAGGGGGCGTCAATCGGCAGGCGCTGACTGAAGGGGATCGGCAGGCGCGGCGGCTGCTGACAAAGCTGGCGTTGGCGAGAGGTTTCGACGTCTTTCAGGATCAGGTCGCGAACCTCTTTATTCGCCGGAGAGGCCGCTATGACGACCTACCGCCGCTGATGATGGGCAGCCACCTCGACAGCCAGCCCACGGGAGGCCGCTTCGATGGCGCCCTTGGCACCTTGTCGGCCTTTGAGGTCCTTGAGAGCCTGGAGGATGCCAGTGTTGAGACTGAGCGTCCCATCATGGCGGTTTCGTGGACCAACGAAGAGGGATGTCGCTTCGCTCCTGGTTGCATGGGATCGATGGCCTTCTCGCGTGGATCTATCCCGGGGGAATGGTACAAAAAGACGGGGACTGACGGCGCCTTATTCGCCAGCGAGCTGAAGTCGACGATTGAGAGCCTGCCTGAGGCTCCTGTCCGAGCATTGGGGTTCCCGATCTACGCTTACGTAGAGGTCCATATAGAGCAGGGGCCTTCGCTAGAGGCAGAGGGCATCCCTGTAGGTGTCGTGACTGGCATCCAAGGCACACGCTGGCTCGATATTGCCGTGAAAGGACAGACGGCACACGCAGGCACCACGGGACTTGCCTATCGGCGAGATCCACTGTGGGCACTGACAGCTGCCCTTGCACAGCTCTATCATAATATAATGCCGTCGGATCCGAATGCCCGATTCACTGTAGGAAGGATCTCGGCTTCACCTGGATCGGTGAATGCAATTCCGGACGAAGTGATGTGCACGGTGGATATTCGTCATCCTCAGCCCGAGCGGCTAGATGAGATCGAGAAGGAAGTCATCTCAGCCATCACCTACACAGCGGACCTTCAGCATTGTGACGTGGACATTTCCCGGAGCTTCGAGATGCCGCCGTGCACTTTCAACCAAAACCTGCAAGAGGTGATTATAGCAGCCGCTGGACAGCTGGATCTTGAATGGAAGGGCATGCTTTCCGGAGCCTTCCACGATGCGCTGTTTGTTAACCGGGTGGCGCCAGCATGCATGATCTTTGTGCCCTGCCACAAGGGGTTGAGCCACAACGAGGCTGAGTATGTCGATTCCTTACATGCCTTGGCTAGTTGCCGGCTGCTAGCGGACACGGCCACGAGACTGGCGGCGTATGCGCTGTGAAATGTCTCACTGATGAGGAGTGCCGCAGGATCATGACGACACTAGACGCGATTGCCGCGGAGTCGGCAAGCGGGGAGATCGAACCAGCCGCTAGCGACGAAGATATCCATACCTTCATCGAACGCCACCTGATCGAGCGCCATGGGACGTGGGAGGCAAACTTCGTGCGGGCCGCTCGCGCAATGACCAGGCCGCCAACGACCTCAAGCTATATCTGCGGGAGGAGGCGAAGGTTGTTTCGCAGGAGCTTCTGACGCTGACCGACGCCCTGATGGGAAAGGCGTCGTCCCACTTGACCACTCCAGCGCCGGGGTTCACGCACCTCCAGGCGGCCCAACCAATCGTCTTCAGCCACCAGTTGATGGCTCACGCACAGGGGCTTTCTCGTAACCTCGACGGGGCCTGTGGATAGGGCGCGACTGAAATCTCACAAAAGCTCTTGACCCCATGCCAGTCCTGAAAAAACGCCCGGCACGAGAGGTTCGCCCAGGAGCTCGCCAAAGGTAAGACGATGCAACATCTCCCCGCTGCCATATTGCGGCTCGTCGGTTTCAAGGGTCCTGTTGTTCTGCTTCTTGTCGAAAGGTTCCGGCCGGTCCGGACTTCGATTGTGCTGGCACTTGTAGGCGGGGTTTAGTCGCCGCAATAGTGCCTCTTAGACGCGCCCGTCTGGCCTATCGATATGCTTCCGGCCACCTTACCTGCGCCTTGTTTCATGAGCCTACCGCCGCTGAGGCGTTCTAAATCCGTTAAGGTGCTTTTCCATTCAGGACTGTTGCGAGCTCGCTTCTGTGCAAGAAGCCACTCTGAGGGCTTGTCGCGGAGAATCCGACGGAAGGCGGCCTCAATGGCTCCCTTGTCCTTGATCGAAGCGGTCACCTTAATCCGACTTGGTTTTCCGTCAGAGGTGCACCCGTACACGAAGATGTCGCTAGCGGCGTTCCCCAAGGCTGGCGATAGAAGCGCGAGGCACAGAACGACTGCGGACACGGTCTTCTTTGGCATCCAATGTTTCATCGCAGCCTCGGCGTTCTGAAAAAACAAACATAGCTTGCAGCAGGAAATCAAGGATGTCGAGAGGTGGGCGAAGAGACGGCGCCGGCCTGCGGGTGCTTTGTCACAGCGCAGTGGCTAGATATGCCCCAGATCGTCCACGAGCCTGCTTTCGGACAGGATCCGGCCGGTCAAGAGGCCCAGTCCACGAAGTGGAAGGTGTTCACAGTTCTGCTCCTGAAGGCCGTGGTGCGGGTTGAGGCTGGGTTTCTCATAAAGGCGGATGCTTCGCAGGAGCGCGCCACCAGCGGTCATGAGGAGCTTGCTCCCTGCGAATGTGAAGGGGGCAAGAAGCCGATTAGCCCATCTATGCTGAAAGCTCCGATACTCTTTACCGGCTTGTGTGCGGCCTGGCGGCCGCGCTGTTCGTGGCCGCTCAGATGGCTCGCCGCATGACACGGCCGCCTTGCTGTCTTCCACGCGCCAGCCGTCATGATGCGCTCCGAAAGTCGGCGTTTGCGGCAATGTGGTCAAGGCGTTGGCTGAAGAAGTTGACCCATTCCAGCAGCTTGGTGCTTGCCTCGTCCGGCGGCCAGTACCCCGGCAAGGCATAGCCTGGCGTTCCGGCTTTCGTGATCCGTACCTCCAAAGCTTCAAGCGAAGGCAAGCCATGACGACGGAGCCAGATGCGCCACTGTTCGATCTGCTTCGTCTTGATCTCGGCGACGAATACGAGCGGGATGGCGCACTGCGTGTAGACGCGGGCAGGGGCCTCCTCGCGCGGGTTAGGTTTATATATTTTTTCTCTCTCTGGGTTTGGTGGACGTATCTGTCCCCCTTCATCGGACATATCTGACCGCCTTCCCGGACGATTTTGGCCGCCTTTTTCTGGGTAAAGGGTGACTACTTTGTCCGTCTTTTCGCGGGCGTCCGATGCGCGTAGAATCGACGCCGCCGAGGGACGATATTCTGTGTTGTGCCCGACGCCGTTTCCGCGCTGGATCTCGAACCATCCTTTGCCTCAAGTTCACGGACGGCGCGCTGAATGGTCTTGACGCTCTTGCCGGTTGCTTCGGCAATCGTCTGATAGGACGGCCACGCCTTCTCGGTGTGGCCGTTCAAATGTGTGGTGACGATATAGAGGGCTACGGACCGGGCGTTATCGCTCAGACCCTTGTCGCAGCTTAACTGCTGAAGCCATTGCAGCTTCACATCCCTGAACGGCCGCGCCCCGCTCATGCGCCCCTCCCAAGGTGCAAGACCACCGGAAAAGAAGGGCCGGAAACGGTCGGAAAAAGTGGGACGGCGGCATTGCTAAGCCATTGATATCTATAAGAGGGTTTTTTCGTCCCACAGCGGGTTAAGTTGCTGATATTATTGCGAATCGGCAGCCCCTCCGGGCCCACCAATAACGTAAGTCGTTGATTTCAATGATGTTGGTTAGGCCGTTTTGGTGGACGTGCACGCTGGAGGAGCGATCGCCGCTTGTTGCTCAACAGGGCTTTAGTTCGTCGATGGCCTTCCGCTCCTCGTCCCCTTGTCACCATCGAAGTCAGGTCGTCGCTGTGGAGGTCCTGGAGAGCCTACGAGAGGAACAGTGGGGGTTCAGCCGCACTCCCGCCGCCAGGGCCACTGACGGGTTGCGACGACTGATCGCTTGGCCGGGAGAAAGTAACTTTCATTATTAGACTTTCAGCCCTATTATTTTGCAATCATTTGGGTGAAGTTTCAAACGGCAGGCGCTTTTGGATAACCAGAACAGACACGATATCACAGACGCCGTTGCCAACTCCAAGCCAGTCTTGATGGAGCGGCAGTCATCGGTACGCAGGACGATGGAGATCGTCCTCGACACGTGGAACTTCTTGATACTCCGAGAAGCCTACTTCGGTGTCCGGAGGTTCGACAAGTTTCAGCAGCGCCTTGGCATCCCTCGGCAGACCTTATCATCAAGACTGGCGTCACTGCTATCAAATGAAATCCTAGCGTTAGGCAAACGTCCGAAAGAGCCGGGGCAACAGTACTTTCTTACTGAACGTGGAAAGGACCTGTTCCCGACGATGCTCTCTTTGATGGAATTCGGAGACAAGTGGCTCGCCGGCGGTAACGAACCGCCACTGCAACTGCTTCACAAGAGCTGCGGATGCAGCTGTCGGCCGGTGACTGTGTGCAGCGAATGTCTCGAACCGTTCACGGCACGGGAGGTTGCGCCACGTGATGGTCCGGGAGCCGGTTACACATCCGTTGAAGCGAGGCCAACATCCAGGAGAAGTTCGGACCCCGCATTGCTGGAAAGAGTAAGGCCTTGCTCAGTTGCACGGACCTTGGCGATCATCGGGGATCGCTGGAGTTTCCTTATTCTTCGCGAGGGTTGGAACGGCGTCCGCCGATACGAGGAAATGCGCGAGAACCTTGGAATCGCGACCAACATACTCTCCGATCGGCTTGCACGACTCGTTCAGGCAGGCGTATTTCGCAAGACTCCATATGGTAGTGGAGACCGTTTCGAGTATCGCTTCACGGAAATGGGACTCGATCTCTACAAGCCGATGCTGGTCATGATGGCCTGGGGCGACCGCTGGTTGGCAAACGGCAAGCCCCCGATGCGCCTTCGGCACAAGAAGTGCAGCAATGATTTCTCTGCCGTCGTTGTCTGCTCCGAATGCAAGAAGCCCATCTCGGCGAAGGACACCGACTACATGCTCAGTTACTCGTTCAACCTTTGAGGCGAGGCCGGCGCGTTCGCTTCGAGTGCTACGTCGGCGTCTGGATCGGCTGACCTGCTAGTGCCTTGTCGCGCAGCAACTGGAATATCCGCTCGGGGGTAATGGGCAGGGTCTCGACTGAGACGCCAAGATGGGCCAAGGCATCAGATACCGCGTTGGCAATAGCTGCTGGAGCCCCAATTGTGCCGCCTTCACCCATTCCCCGGAAGCCGCCAACGTTGTTTGGCAAGTCGGCCTCTATGTGTACGATGCTGATGTTTGGTACGGTGCCTGCGACAGGCACAAGGTAATCTGCAAGGCTGGCAGCCACTGCTTGTCCATTGTCGTCGTGAATGATCTCCTCGAGCAGCGCGGCACCGATGCCTTGCGCTACAGCCCCATGTACTTGCCCGTCCACGATCATGGGATTTATGATCTTGCCGCAGTCCTCTGCCACGACATAGCGGCGTATTTCAACACCGTAGGTTTCCGGATCGATCTCCACCATCGCCAGATGCGTGGATGAGCAAGCCGTCCCCAAGTAAGGATCGTAGGTTTCCGATGCGGTGAGGTCTTCGCGTTGCTCGCGTGGGATGCGCCCCATTTGAGTATACACAGCTGAGGCAACTTCCTTGAGCGTCATCGTTAGATTGGACTGGCGGCTCGCAATGATACCGTCGCGAATATCCAGATCATCGACGCTTTGCTCCATGAGAAAGGCCGCTGCCCGTAACACCTTGCCTTTAACCACTCGTGCGGCCAGCGTGGCCGCGCCACCTCCTAGCACTGCCGAGCGACTGGCGTAGGTGCCGCTGGACATTGGTACGAGTGCGCTGTCACCGTGTCTTACCTGGATGTCCTCCAGCTTGCAGCCAAGCTCGTCGACGATCACTTGTGCCAGGGTCGTCTCCAGGCCTTGGCCATGTGACGAGATCCCGAAAGACGCTGTAATCGCGCCGGTTGCGTCTATCTCGATCTTTGACGTTTCTGTCCCGGTGTTGATGGGCATGCCAGGCGCGACCGATATGCGTGAGCCTATACCCGTCAGTTCCGCGTAGCTTGCCAGTCCGATGCCCATCCACCGACCTTCCCTGCGTGCCGCGTCTCTCTGGCGAACTAGGGCCGCGTAATCGGCTTTCTCGCAAGCGCCTTCTAAACACTCTTGGAAGGCGGACTTGTCCCAGATGATCCCCGAAGCCGTCCGGTAAGGGAATTCTTCCGCCCGCACCAAGTTCTTTCGCCGGAACTCGACGGGGTCCATGTTCAACTCGCGCGCCGCCATTTCGACGAGCCGTTCTATGGCAAAGGTGGAGGAGGGACGGCCAACTCCCCTATACGGACCCGTGGGCGGCTTGGGAGTGAGGACACCCCTGATCCGGCCCCTGTAGTGTTCCATCCGGTATGGACCCGGGAGGAAGCTGACGACCTGTACGGTTTCCAGTGCGGCGGTCCACGGATATATGGAGTACGCACCGACGTCGCCGATCACGTCTGCTTTGAGCCCGATGAGCAGCCCGTCGCTTGTGACAGCCAATTCCGCCTCAATTAGTTCATCGAAGGCCTGGCTTGTGGCAGATAGGTCCTCCAGACGATCGCTGACGAACTTCACTGGACGTTTCAGCTTTCGCGCCAGGACGCAGACCAGCATCTCTTCGGGGTACAACGACCCTTTAGCGCCAAAGCTGCCCCCGACGTCGGGTGCGACAACCCGCAATCGTGTTCCGGGTAAATCCAGGCAACTAGATAATACGTCGCGTATGATACCCGGGCTGCCCGACGACGTGTAGAGGGTCAGCGACTGCTTTCTGCCGTCCCATTCGGCCAGGTAGCAACGGTTCTCCATCGCGACTGCCGTCTTGCGGGTCATCCTGAAGCGACCCTTCACGATAACGGCAGCCTCCTCGAAGGCGGCATCAACATCCCCTCGCTTGAACTCGCGGCGAATTATGGTGTTCGTTCCGGCCTCTTCGTGGAGTAACGGCGCATCGTCCTTGACTGCATCAACCTGCCGGATGGCGAAAGGCAACGGCTCGTACTGGATGTTGATGTGCTCAAGGGCATCCTCGGCGGCGTACCGGCTCTCAGCGACGACCGCAACAACGGGTTCGCCAACGTATCGTACTTTTCCACGCGCTAGGGGCCAATTGGGAGTGGCGTAGTAGCCGGCCATGCGCGATGTCGGGATAGCCGGCTTGATCTCGCCTTCGATGTCACTGATGTCATAGATGGCTACGACTCCGGGAACCGAGAACGCTTCTCCAACATCGACGTTCAGTATCCGAGCATGCGGCTGATCGGAACGCCTAAGTGCTACATGCAAGGTTCCGGCGGGAGACATGTCGTCAACGTATTGCCCCATGCCTGCAAGAAGGCGTGGGTCCTCAGTACGTTTGACGCGGGTCCCGACCATTTTCGGTCGAAGTTCGGCGGGATGTTGGTGATCGGTCATTCGTAGAATTCCGATCCTTTCCGAAGGCCCTTCCACTGAGCGTCATCGTGTCCTGAGATGACGTTATCGCCCCTGTCGCGCATGGATTTCAGACGCTTGAGGGCCGATCCTGCGAGCTCCATATCCCATGTATTCCTGGGCGCAATGCCGCTATTGATATTCTCCTGCAGAGGGGCCGCATCAGACGCGAGTACGAAAGCGCCGTCACAGTCCAGCTCTATTCTAGCAACGCTCATCCCCGGAGTGTGCCCCGGCATCGGGATGATCACGATCCTGCCGTCGTCAAAGAGATCATGCTCGTTGGCGAATGTCTGAAACCCCTGCGGCTGATCCCATTCGCGGGGAAGATAGCCCGCGCTAACGGCACCTTCGGCCTGTGCCGCTTGAAGCTCGGCCTCATGACAGATGATGGTGGCTTTGGCAAAGTAGGCGTTACATCCGCAGTGGTCAGGATGGAGGTGCGAACAGATGACAACGTCAACATCATCTGACGTCAGACCCACGTGGTTAAGCTGATGAATGACGGTTTGATCCGGCACGAACGCCGGCGTCATGACTTTGCTCAATCCTCCCCAACGCGCTTGGGGATCGATAGCGGCTTCGGGATTGCAGCCGCTATCGAAGAGTACGTTTCCTTGCGGGTGGCGTATCAGAGTGGCGTGTACAGGAAGCTCGATCGACTCTTCCTTTGGCGCTCCTGCGATATAGATCGACCGTCGCATGCGCAGCCGGCCACCTTCGAGGAAGTGCATTTTCATGTGAGAGGTCCTCTTTCCCGTGCCAGTTCGCGAACAGCGTTGACTATGTTCTCGTATCCCGTGCAGCGGCAGATGTTGCCCGAGAGGGCTTCCCGTATCTGCTCGTCCGATTGGAGCGGGTGATGCCGGAGAAGGTCCGTGACTGCCATGATGAAACCGGGCGTGCAGAAGCCGCACTGGAGCCCATGATGCTGGCGGAAGGCCTCCTGGACCCTGCCCAGGCAGTCAATTTCCCCCTGACCTTCGATGGTTTCGAGCTCCAAGCCATCGACTTGGACCGCAAGAGTCAGACACGAGCGCGCGCTTCGACCGTCCAGAAGTACGGTGCAGGCACCGCACACTCCATGTTCGCAGCCTACATGCGTCCCCGTGAGGCCCAGCTCTTGACGCAGGAAATCACTAAGAAGCATCCGCGGTTCGACGGTGCGGGTGTAGGACATCCCGTTGACGCCCACAGTGATCGTTTTCTCAACCATTGGTCGCCTCATTCCTGCCGCCCGCTTTAACCCAGGCGGAGCGCAGCGCTCTCTTCGCGAGGATGCCGGACAAATGCCTACGATAGTCAGCCGAGGCGTGGATATCGGTATTCGGCGTCAAGATGTCGCTGAGCTTTTCAGCGACCGCCTGGAGCACTCCTTGAGACAACTCCGTGTCCTCGAGAATCTCTTCGATTTCAGGAAGACGCAGAGGTACCTCGCCGACGCCCATCATCCCGATACGGACGTCCCGTGCACGTCCGTTATCCGTCCGGAGTGTGGCGGCAAAGGCGGCCAACGCAAAGTCTCCGTGACGCTTGGCGAATTCCTCGAAGCCCCAACCGGCTTCATCGGGCATCACGTCGATCTCCACTGCGAGCACCATTTCATCCGGCTCGAGACTGTTGACCAAAGAACCCAAGAAAAAGTCGGCCGCTGGGATACGTCGTTCGCCCCGTATCGACAAGGCGATGATTGTTCCGTCCAAGAACCTTGTCACCATCGGCATTTCGGCTGCCGGGTCGGCATGGGCGACGCTGCCGCAGAAGGTGCCTCGGTTGCGGACCGTGACATGTGCGACATGTCGCATGGCATCATGGACCACCGGTAGATGCTTGGCAATCAATGGATCAGAGGCTGTCTGATGATGGCGGACGGTCGCACCGATCCTTACCCGCTTCCCAACTAGCTCTATCCGGTTAAGGCCTGCGATCCGATTCACGTCGATGAGGATCGACGGCTTTACAAGGCGAAAGTTGATCATGGGCATGAGGCTTTGGCCGCCGGCGATGATCTTGCCGTCGCCGTTCGATGCCGCAAGCAGCCGCGCCGCTTCCTCGACTGTTGTGGGGACTGCATAATCGAACTGCGCCGGCTTCATCGTGCCACTTTCCCCATCGCACCGGAGGCTTGCCGCCGATGGTCCTTCTATCGAGACGCTTCGGCTGCATATCATCGAGATGCCCCAAAAATCACTTGCATTATTAGACCTAAAGAACGAATGTCAAGCGATCAATGTGCGGCTTGGTATCCAGTCGCAAAGGGACGTAGGTGAGGAGAGAACCAATGGAAATGACGGGCCAGCAGATGATCCCGGCAACAAAGGAAGAGGTCTGGGCCGCGCTCAACGATCCCGAGGTGTTGAAACTCTGTATCCCCGGTTGCCAGGAACTGGTGAAAACGTCTGATACCGATATGTCCGCGGTTGCCGTCATGAGGATTGGTCCAGTCAAGGCGAGGTTCCAGGGAAATGTAATGCTGTCCGACCTCGACCCACCTCACGGATACAAGATAAGCGGAGAAGGACAGGGCGGTGTCGCCGGCTTCGCGAAAGGCGACGCAACCGTGAAGTTGGAGGCCGTGGATGATGGAACCATGCTGCACTACAGCGTCGCCGCGCAGATCGGGGGAAAGCTCTCCCAGTTGGGCGGAAGGCTCATCGATGTTACGGCCAAACAGATGGCGGGGCATTTCTTCGCAAAATTCTCAGAGGAGATTCAAGCCCGAAAGGCTCTGCCGACCTCAGACGCCCAAAAGCAGGACGGCAGGATTAAAATAACCGCGCAACATGGTGGCGCGACGGAATCGGTGCGTCCCGCGGCACCCGCAGAGGCTTTTTCCACCCGATCTGGCGGAAGTGTGATCGCGGATGCTCGTGGGGCAGCATCCTTGCCCGTGCTATCCCTTGTAGTCTTCGTGTCGGTGCTGGCGGCCTTGGCGGTTTACAGCCTAATCTCCCCGACTCTGACGTCGGAAAACCACGGCCTGGACGGGGTATCTCCAGATTTGACGACTGTAGCGCTCCTGGGGATGGCCGCGGCAATCGGTTACTTGTTCGGCGTAAGGTCGAGATAATTTGCGGTAGGACGAAAAAGGCCGGATTTCTCCGGCCTCACGCTTGCATAATAAGACTTTCCTACGCTCGACGTCGCTGGAGAAAGTGCTTCATTTCTCCAAACACACCGCGTCTGAACATCATTACGCAAACAACGAAGAAAAGGCCGATTATGAACGTGATCGGCAGCCCACTCGTCGCGAGAAAGTGTTCGAGTCCGACAACGATGCTTGCTCCGACGATGGGTCCGATAAGGGTCCCCATGCCACCGAGAAGTGTCATCAAGATGACTTCCCCCGACATGTGCCACGTCACGTCCACGAGCGAAGCCAGTTGAAAGGCTATTGCTTTCATTGAGCCGGCGAAGCCCGAAAGGCCAGCCGACAGGGTGAAGGCGATGAGTTTGTAGCGCTCTGGCTTCAAGCCCAACGAGGTTACCCGCGTCTCATTCTCCCGGATTGCTGAAAGGGTGTGACCGAAGGGCGAGTTGACGGTGCGCCAGATGATCACCAGGCCGAGGGCTGTGCCGCCGAGGACGGTGTAGTACATCGCAGTGATGTTTTGGAGGTCGATGAATCCCAATAAGTAGCCGCGGGGCACGCTCTGAATGCCATCCTCACCGCCGGTGAAGGGCATCTGGACTGCGAGAAAGTAGATCATCTGCGCAAGGGCCAGCGTGATCATCGCAAAATAGATGCCGTGCCGACGGATCGCGATCGCTCCAAAAATGAAGCCGACTATCGTCGCAAATGCCGTGCCAGCGAGAATCGCGAGTTCAAAGGGCAGGTTCCAGACCTTCGCCGCATGGGCCGCGATGTATGCGCCCCCTCCGAAAAAGGCTGCGTGGCCGAAAGAAAGCAGGCCGGCGTAACCGAGCACAAGATTGAATGCGGCAGCGAAAAGCACGAAGCATAGAATCTTGATCAGGTACAGCGGATACGTGAGCAGAGGTGCGAGCAGCAGAATCGACGCGACCAATATCAGCAGGATGAGACCAATAGACCGCGCCAGGTTGGACTTCGGCAGAGAGGGGGAAAGGGCTGTCACATTCATATTACGCCTCCCGAGCGAAAAGGCCGGCCGGCCGAATGAGGATGACCAGCACCATCACCACGAAC
>DASYHX010000153.1:0-12875 GCA_035998065.1 Pseudorhizobium sp. | reverse complement strand
CTGTCGCTCAGGCGACGAGCAAAGTATCTGCTGATCGACCTGGAAGACGACTGGACGATCATCGCGCATCTCGGCATGTCTGGCTCGTTCCGCGTGGAGGCGGAGCGCACAGCAGAAGCGCCTGGGAGTTTCCACCACCCGCGCTCAAAGGACGAGAAGCACGACCACGTCATCTTCCACCTGAAGTCCGAGGATGGATCGCAGCGCGTCATCTATAATGATCCTCGGCGTTTCGGCTTCATGCACCTATGGAAGCGCAGCGCGCTCGACACGTATCCTGCCTTCGTCGGTCTAGGACCGGAGCCGACGGGCAACGCCCTCGATGCCTCCTATCTGGCATCGCGTCTTGCGGGAAAGAGCCAGCCGCTGAAGGGCGCCCTGCTCGATCAGAACGTGATCGCCGGCCTCGGCAACATCTATGTCTGTGAGGCGCTGTGGCGCTCGCACCTTTCACCGCGCCGCAGAGCCGGATCGCTGGTGACGCCAGGAGGCCGGCCGAAGAAGGAATTGGCCGTGCTCACGGACGCGATCCGTGCGGTGATCGCCGATGCCATCGCGGCAGGAGGCTCGTCGCTGCGTGACCACATCCAGGCTGATGGTTCGCTCGGCTATTTCCAGCATTCCTTCTCCGTCTACGATCAAGAAGGGGAGGCTTGCCGAACGCCCGGTTGCAACGGTACCGTCGCGCGCATCGTGCAGTCCGGCCGGTCCACATTCTTCTGCGCCGGATGTCAGAAATAGAGCCATGCAAGGGGAGGTTCATCGTGAAGGAATTTGAAACGCTGCTGACGGAACAGCGAGGCGCGGTCATGCTGATCACGCTCAATCGGCCGCAGGCGCTGAACGCCCTCAACTCCACGGTCATGCGGGAGTTGAGCGAGGCGCTTCGCGGATGTGACAGCGACGATACGGTCGGCTCCGTCGTGCTAGCCGGCTCTGAAAAGGCCTTCGCCGCCGGCGCGGACATCAAGGAGATGCAGCCGGTGACATTCGTAGATGCCTATCTCGGCGACTTCCTCGGCGGCTGGGAAGCAATCGCGGCTACGCGCAAGCCCATTGTCGCGGCGGTTTCCGGCTATGCCTTGGGCGGTGGGTGCGAGCTTGCGATGATCTGCGACTTCATCATTGCCTCGGATACAGCCAAGTTCGGCCAGCCGGAGATTACGCTCGGCATCATCCCCGGGATGGGAGGCTCTCAGAGGCTGACCCGGGCCGTGGGGAAGGCAAAGGCCATGGACCTGGTACTGACGGGCCGAATGATGGATGCCGCCGAGGCCGAAAGGGCAGGGCTCGTTGCTCGCATCGTTCAGCCGGAGCGCCTGCTGGACGAGGCAGTGGAAGCGGCAGCCAAGATAGCGTCCTATTCACGTGCCGCCGTGCTAATGGCAAAGGAAGCCGTCGGACGTTCGGACGAGCTGACGCTGGCGGAGGGGCTCCGCTACGAACGCCGTTTATTCCATTCGCTGTTTGCCACAGAGGATCAAAAAGAAGGCATGGCCGCTTTCGTGGAGAAACGGAAGCCGAATTTTAGCAATCGGTAGCTTGGAACGGCCAAGTAAGCACAAATTGCGCGTTGACTGATCCTGCCTTTCAAGATATATGCCGCGCCACAGTTGGGAAAGCCTGATCAAGGCTTCCTCTAATGCTCCCTCATTGCTGAAGGTAAGGTCGCACAATGACCGGTCGCGGCAAGTGTGGGTTTGGTTCGAATTCGTAGAGAGGCATACATGGCCAATACAACTTCGGCGAAGAAGGCGACCCGCAAGATCGCTCGCCGTACCGCAGTGAACAAGGCTCGTCGTTCGCGCGTGCGCGGCTTCCTCCGCAAGGTTGAAGAAGCAATCGCTTCCGGTGATGCCACGGTTGCTGCTGCTGCTCTGAAGGCGGCTCAGCCTGAACTGCAGCGTGCTGCTTCCAAGGGCGTTGTTCACCGCAACACTGCGTCCCGGAAGGTCTCGCGCCTTGCCGCGCGTGTGAAGGCGCTGGCCGCCTAACCTTCATATTCAACATGTTGTGAGCGAGCCTGGCGATCCGCCGGGCTTTCTTGATTCAAGGTGCATCGCTGCCAGATGTTGCCGTTCTGCCACGTCCTCTATGACGTCGGTGTAACAGAAATTATCCATAAAACTCAGTCATTTACTGAAGGACCTGAAGAAGGCGGTCCTTTACAGGGAGCCCCGTGCAGGCAAAAACTGAGTCAAGTTTTTTATTATTTTTTCTGTGACACATGCCCCTTGGTTGCTGTCATTTTTGAATCTCATTGATTCAACAGCGATTCTCTCGCGGCCAAAATTGGTGATGCTAAACGACATGTCAGAGTCAACGGCTGCCAATTAATTCCGGGTAAATTTCGGCATTGATCTTGATCGGTGATCCTGCCTAAATGCCTTCAGCAAGGGCGCGGGACGACTTCACCAAAAGCCATCGCTAGCCGCAGGATTTCCTGACGGGGCGTGTCTTTTTGTCCCTTGTTGCGGGAGTTCTGTGCCCGCTCTTCAAATAACCAGCGGTTGTGCGCCGGGAGTCTGAGCGACTTTTGGAAGCCTACCGCTGTGCCCAAATGTATACCGGCTTGCCGGCGAGAAAGGGAGATGGAGTGCAGGCCCCCGGTACGGGGTGGCTGCCTGCAGGAGGCGAAAGCCGAGGGGTAGATTGCGAAGCCGGTTGCCTTTGGCGGGCGAAGGTGATGCGACGCAGCAATGGGGCTTAGATCTGGCCTCACATGATGTGAGGGCAGATCTCAAATACGAGTGTTTTGGCGGCACGCGAGGCGCTGGCAGCACAGAGAGAACTTGGAAGGCGGCAACCACATGCAGACGAATACCGGATCAGCCCGTGCAGCAGGCGAGGCAGACAGGGCGCGGCAGGCATTCGATATAAAGATGAACCCAGCGGCAGGGGAAAACTCAGAGATGAAGCATGAAGCTCTGTTTGAGCGTTTCAGCAAGCGTCTGAAGGCCCAGGTTGGCCAGGATGTTTACGCTAGCTGGTTCGGACGATTGAAGCTCCACTCCATCTCCAAGAGCGTAGTACGCCTGAGCGTTCCGACGACGTTTCTGAAATCCTGGATCAACAACCGTTATCTCGACCTGATCACGACGATCATTCAAGCCGAGGATCCGGCTGTTCTAAGAGTAGAAATCCTCGTTCGCAGCGCCAGCCGCGCCGCGCGTCCCGTTGAAGGTGAGCAACGTCCGCTTCCGGTGGAAACAGCGTCCTCGCCGGCCAGCGCCCCCCTTCCGTTCCCCCGCAGCAGCACACCTCGGGAAATCGGCAAGATCGCGTCCTTCCCCACGCTGGCTGCGGCGCGCCCGGCAGCCGCGCCGCTTTTCGGCTCACCGCTCGATACTCGTTATACTTTCGAAACCTACGTGGAAGGTCCCTCGAACCGCGTGGCACTTGCTGCGGCCAAGACGATCGCGGAGGCTGGAGCCGGCGCCGTCCGCTTCAACCCGCTGTTCATCCATTCGGGGGTCGGCCTGGGCAAGACCCATCTTCTTCAGGCGGTCGCCAATGCCGCGGTATCAAGCGCGCGTTCGCCGCGTGTCGTCTACCTGACTGCCGAATACTTCATGTGGCGCTTCGCCACTGCAATTCGCGACAATGACGCGCTAACGTTGAAGGATTCGCTGCGCAGCATCGACCTGCTCATCATCGACGACATGCAGTTCCTGCAGGGCAAGATGATCCAGAACGAGTTTTGTCATCTGCTCAACACGCTGCTGGACAGCGCCAAACAGGTGGTTGTCGCCGCAGACCGCGCGCCGTGGGAACTGGAGTCGCTCGATCCGCGGGTTCGTTCGCGCCTCCAGGGCGGCGTCGCTATCGAGATGGAGACACCGGATTACGAGATGCGTCTGCAAATGCTGAAGCAGCGCCTTGAAGCTGCCCAGCAGGATGATCCGACCCTGGAGATTCCGGACGAGATCCTGTCTCACGTTGCCCGTAGTGTTGCAAGCAGCGGTCGCGAGCTTGAGGGCGCGTTCAATCAATTGATCTTCCGCAAGTCATTCGAGCCGTCGCTCTCGCTTGAGCGCGTTGATGAACTTCTGGCCCATCTTGTCGGAGCAGGCGAAGCAAAGCGCGTCCGCATCGAAGATATTCAGCGTATCGTCGCGCGCCATTATAATGTTTCGCGTCAGGAGTTGGTATCCAATCGCCGCACCCGCGTCGTCGTCAAGCCGCGGCAGATCGCGATGTACCTGGCGAAAACGCTCACCCCGCGCTCCTTTCCCGAAATCGGCCGGCGCTTCGGCGGGCGAGATCACACGACCGTGCTGCATGCCGTACGCAAGATCGAAGACCTGATCGGCGGCGACACAAAGCTCAGCCACGAGGTCGAGCTTTTGAAGCGTCTGATCAATGAAAATAATGCGTGAGGAGGAGGCCGAAAGATTCTGGCCACTTTCTTTCTATGGGGCAGGCCTCAGCATGCGAGGTCTGCCACCACCGCATCTAAGATGAGCATGCCTTTAGGCGTGCAGCGCAATCGCGAATTGCCGAGCCGCTCGATGAATCCATGTTCCAGCAACGTCTGCTCGCGCGCCGGATCCGGGTCGCGGCTGGAAAGTTGCTGCCACCTTGCAAGATCAACACCTTCCGTCAGTCGCAGACCCATCAGCAGGAGTTCGTCCGCCTGCTCGTCGCGCCCCAGTTCCTCCTGATCCCGCATTCCGTGGCCGTAGGCCTCAACGAGCTCAAGCCAAGTCTCCGGGTGCCGCTCCGTCGCCGTTGCGATCTTGTGCGATCCCCGCGTTAGCCGGCCGTGAGCACCTGGACCGATCCCGGCGTAATCCCCATAGCGCCAGTAGGTGAGATTGTGCCGGCTCTCTGCGCCGGGTCGGGCATGATTGGAAACCTCATAGGCCGGCATGCCGTGCCGCGCCGTAATCTCCTGGGTCGCCTCGTAAAGGTCGGCGGATTGATCGCCGTCTGGCACGATCAGTTTACCCGCCTTGTGCAGACCGTAGAAGGCCGTGCCTTCCTCAATTGTCAGTTGATAGAGCGAAAGGTGGTCCACGGCATGGGAGATTGCCTGCTTCAGTTCCGCCTCCCAGGCCGAAACCGTCTGGTTGGGGCGTGCATAGATGAGGTCGAAGCTCATGCGCGGGAAGATTTCCCGCGCCAGCCGGATCGCCCTCAGCGCATCGGCAACGTCATGCAACCGTCCGAGGAACTTCAGGTCGAGGTCGTTCAGCGCCTGGACGCCGAGTGAGATCCGGTTGACGCCGGCGGCGCGATAGCCACGGAAACGTTCGGCTTCAACGCTGGAAGGATTGGCCTCCATCGTGATCTCGATCCCGTCGGGCACGTGCCAATGGCGCGCAATCCCATCGAGCACCGCGGCAACGGTCGCCGGCTCCATCAACGAGGGGGTACCTCCGCCAAGAAAGATGCTGGTGACGGTTTTCGGCCCCGCCATCTGCCGCATTGTCTCCATCTCTTTGAGAAAGGCGGCGACAAAGCGAGGTTGATCCACCGGCCGATGGCGAACGTGGCTGTTGAAGTCACAATAAGGGCACTTGGCCGCGCAGAAGGGCCAATGCACGTAGATCCCGAAACCGGGTTCACCGGTGTCGGGCAAGAGTGTCGCGTCGAAGTTCACCGGGCCTCAGGCCTCCAGACAGGTTTCGACGAAGCGTTTAAAGGCGCGGGCGCGGTGGGATAGCGCTTCCGGCTCGCCACGGCTCCAGCCGTGTTTCTCGTCTGAACTCATTTCCCCAAAGGTAGTATCGTAGCCATTGGGCTTAAAGATGGGATCGTAGCCGAAACCCTTTTCCCCACGAGGGGGCCAAACAACGGTGCCCTTGACCTCGCCGCGAAAGAACTCCGTGTGGCCATCCGGCCACGCGAGACAGAGCACGCTCACGAACCGCGCTGTTCGCTGATCTGCGCGGGTTGCGTGCTTTTCCCGCAGTGCATTCTCCACCTTCTCCATTGCCATCTGGAAGTCGCGGCTACCGTCCTCGCGCTCGGCCCAGTTGGCCGTATAGACACCAGGGTCACCGCCGAGCGCATCCACCATCAGACCGGAATCATCCGACAGGGCCGGAAGGCCAGAGGCCTTTGCGGAGGCTAGCGCCTTGATTGCCGCATTCTGCTCGAAGGTTGCACCAGTCTCCTCAGGCTCTTCGAACTGCAGTTCAGCCGCCGACTTGGCGGAAAAGCCGAATGGACCGATCAGTTCAGCAATTTCGCGGATCTTTCCAGCATTGTGGCTAGCGACAACGATCGTCTTGGTATCGAGCTTGCGCATACTTGTTCCTCAGTCAATCGACCAGAGGCCCGGTTCGGCACATTCCAGACTGTTTCCCGCTGGATCGCGGAAATAGAGGGAACGGGCACCATTCGGCCAAATGACGTTGCTTTCAATAGGCGTCCCGGCGGATTCCAGCAGGATTGCCACATCGTCCAGGTGGTTTCGGGCGACGCGGAAACAGGCGTGGCCCGCGCCGGCCGCTCCATGCGGCGGCACCTGAGGTCCATCCTCCGGTGGCGCTTTCACGGTTTCCGTCGGATTGAAGATAAGAAGGACTCCTTGCCCGCAGCGGAAGAAGACATGCCGATCCCCCGCGCGAACGATCCGCTCCAGGCCCAGGGTCCCACCGTAGAAGGTCTCGGCTGCATCAAGGTCCTCAGCATAGAGCGCGGTTTCCAGAATACCCTCGATCAGCACCACGTCCTCCGTTCAAGTGGCGATCACTTGCTTCTGCAACGCCACCAGTTCCTGCGTTCCCGCCTGCGCCAGCTTCAAAAGGGAAAGGAATTCTTCCTCGGTGAAAGGAGCCCCTTCCGCCGTGCCCTGAATCTCGACAATGCCGCTGGTGCCAGTCATGACGAAATTAGCGTCCGTCTCCGCAGCGGAGTCTTCCAGGTAATCGAGATCGATCACCGGCTGGCTCGCAAAGATCCCGCAGGAGATCGCCGCAACGTGGTCCTTCAACACCTTGTCGAGCTTCACCATGGAGCGGCCTTCCATCCACTTCAGGCAATCGTGAAGCGCGACCCAGCCGCCCGTTATGGCGGCAGTTCGTGTTCCGCCATCCGCCTGAATGACATCGCAATCGACGGTAATCTGCTTTTCTCCAAGAGCCGAAAGATCGACGACTGCCCGCAAGGATCTGCCGATCAGCCGCTGAATTTCCTGGGTGCGCCCACCCTGCTTGCCGGCCGTTGCCTCGCGTCTCATCCGGTCACCGGTCGCGCGCGGCAGCATGCCGTATTCGGCCGTCACCCAGCCCTTGCCACTATTGCGAAGCCACGCCGGCGGCTTCTCCTCAAGGCTTGCGGTGCACAACACATGGGTGTCGCCAAACCGCACTAGGCAGGAGCCTTCTGCATGCTTGGAGAAATTGCGCTCGAAAGACACCTTGCGCATCTGGTCGGTTTTTCTGCCTGAAGGCCGCATTTGTTGCTCCCTGAAGAGTTCGTACCGCCTTCTAAGGGCCTGCCTGTGCATTTGCAAAGAAAAAGGGCGGTTCAAAGGGCGGCGCACCTCATTGAGCGAAAACGCTGTTGGCGAACCCGCGAGCGAGGGACTATACTTTTGGAGCAGTCACGAGAGGCAAGAACAGCACGATGAGCTTCATGGCACGGAGGGACAACGGCGCGCCGCTGGACGACCGTTCCCGCGAAATCTTTCGACGTATCGTCGAGTCCTATCTGGATACGGGGGAACCCGTCGGTTCTAGAAATCTTTCCCGCCTTCTGCCGATGTCACTATCGCCCGCCTCTGTTCGCAACGTCATGAGCGATCTTGAGGAACTAGGACTGATCTACGCTCCGCACATCAGCGCGGGGCGGCTGCCGACGCAGTCAGGCCTGCGTTTCTTTGTTGATGCCTTCATGCAGGTAGGTGATCTTTCAGAAGAAGAGCGAACTTCGATCGAACGCCAGATCCGACCGGAGGAGCGTGACCGGCCTTTGGAAGCGTTGATGAACGAGGCGAGTCAGATGCTGTCCGGTGTGTCGCGTGGCGCGGGTATCGTCATCACGACCAAAAGCGACCCGGTGCTGAAACACGTGGAATTCATCCGTCTGGAACCGACAAAGGCGCTCGCTGTGCTTGTTGGCGAGCACAACCAGGTCGAAAACAGGATCATCGAGCTGCCGGCGGGCGTGACATCCTCGCAACTCGTTGAAGCTGCCAACTTCCTCAATGCGCATCTCGGCGGGCAGACGCTGGTTGAGCTTCGGGGCCAACTTCAGATGCTCAAGGCCGCGGTTCAGGACGAACTGACGGTTCTCAGCCAGGATCTGGTTGAACGTGGTCTCGCCGTCTGGTCCGGAAGTCATGACGACGACAAGCCTAACCAGTTGATCGTTCGAGGACGCGCCAATCTTCTGGAAAGCATTACGGAGACGGAAGATCTTGATCGGCTGCGCATGCTGTTCGACGACCTGGAGAAGAAAGACAGCCTGATCGAACTTCTGGATCTTGCTGAAACAGGGCCCGGTGTCCGCATCTTCATCGGATCGGAGAACAAGCTCTTCTCTCTTTCGGGATCGTCACTCATCGTCGCTCCCTATCGCGATCAGGAAGAGCGCATAGTCGGTGCCGTGGGTGTGATAGGGCCGACCAGATTGAATTATGCGAGGGTGGTTCCGATGGTCGATTATACCGCCCAGCTCCTGGCCCGGCTGACTCGTCAGCAGATCTAGCTGCCCATCTCCTTCGAAGCCTTGATTTTTGGAGCTCAAACCTCGATATCGGGCACGACTTCGTGAACACGAACACCGGAGAAGGTCATGACCGAAGAGACAAAGACGAACCGACCTGACGCGGCCAGAAACGAACAGGCCTCCGAAAACAATGCGGAAAGCGTGGCGTCCGCTCTCGAGGGGTCGCAAGCTACGGATGCGGCTGAAGCGCCAGTTGCCGAGCCAGATCCCACCGAGGCTCTAAAGGCAGAGAATGCGGAACTGCGCGACCGATTCCTTCGCATGGCGGCTGAAATGGAAAATCTGCGCCGGCGGACTGAGCGAGACGTCAAGGATGCCAAATCCTATTCGGTTGCCGGTTTCGCCAGAGACATGCTCGCAGTGTCTGACAACCTACGTCGTGCTCTCGACGCAGTGCCGGCTGATGTCCGCGACAATGCAGATCAGACTCTAACGACACTTCTCGAAGGCGTACAAATGACGGAGCGCTCTATGCTGTCGGCGCTGGAGCGGCATGGAGTCAAGAAAATCGACGCGGAGGGCGAGAAGTTCGACCCGAACTTCCATCAGGCCATGTTCGAGATCCCCAATGCGGATGTGCCCAACAACACAGTTCTCCAGGTTGTTCAGGCAGGTTTCACCATCGGCGAACGCGTCCTGCGCCCCGCCATGGTGGGTGTTTCAAAGGGCGGGCCCAAGGCAGAAGCGCAACACGGTACAGTCGAGGCGTCTGAAAAAGCACAAAGCTGAAGCCGTTCCTCTAATAAACATGACAAAACCGCCTGCATCGAAAGATTCAGGCGGTTTTTTCATGGGCGTACCGGAGGTTCAAGCGGCGTTGGACGCGTGCTCTTCATTGAGGAATGCATAGATGGCAGACGCTGAATCAGTCTGCCGAAGCTTGTGGACCAGATCCTGATCCCGAAGCACACGGGCAATCCGCGAAAGTGCCTTCAGGTGGTCGGCACCGGCGCCCTCGGGCGCGAGCAGCAGGAAAACGAGATCCACGGGCTCATCGTCCAGTGCTTCGAAATCAACAGGGTTCTCGAGCCGGGCAAACACGCCCTTGATGGTGGAGATGCTGTTGAGCTTGCCGTGCGGGATCGCCACACCGTGTCCGACGCCAGTTGAGCCCAGCCGCTCGCGCTGCAGGATGACGTCAAAGATTTCCCGTTCCGGCACGCCAGCAAGCTTGGAAGCCTTGGCGGCCAGCTCCTGCAGCAGTTGTTTCTTGGAGTTTACCTTCAGAGCGGGAATTATTGCATCTTGCTGCAGCAAATCTGCCAAAGCCATTCTCTTCATCCTTTGTACCACCACAGGGGTGGAGGGAGCGCTGTTGCCAACGCTCGCCCAGAGATCCGTTAGCCTTTGATATTGGCGGCGTCGATCCAGCCAATGTTGCCGTCATGTCGGCGGTAGACGATGTTGAGTTCCTCGTTCCCGGGTGTGCGGAAGAGGAGGATCGGTTCGTCGGTCATGTCCAACGCCATTACTGCGGTAGCGACCGACATCGTTCTCAATTGCTTGGAGCTTTCAGCCACGATCGTTGGCGCGAAATCCTCTGGGATCTCGTCACCCTCTTCGGGAACCGCATCCATGACCGTGTATGCGATATTGGCCTGTCCGTTACCCTGCGCACCGGCATGATGGTCCTTGAGCTTCCGCTTGTAGCGGCGCAGCCGCTTTTCGATGCGTTCAGCCGCCGCGTCGAAGCTAAGTTGTGGGTCGTTGGCTTGGCCTGCTGCATGGAGAACAATTCCCGTGTCGAGGTGAACGGAGCAATCGCTCGAAAAGCGGGAGCCCGCCTTGGCCACGATGACCTGGCTAGAATACCCGCCGTCGAAGTACTTGGTGATAGCGTCGGCGATCTGCGATTCAATCCGCTGGCGGAACGAGTCGCCGATTTCCATCTGCTTACCAGATACACGCACACTCATGGATTAATTCCTTCTTGTCGTGACTTGCGTGTTTCAGTCTACGCCAAGCTGCCCCCTCATCCAAGCGTATCAGGCCGCGGGAATGAAAATGAGACTGGAAGACTGAGATTGGGGGTTGTTCTTTGCATCCGTTGCAATTCGGGCGGGCTTCTAACTCCGGGTGCCCCGAAAGTCAACGCATTGCTAATAGAGATACCGAACCAGTAGGTGGTGTGACGACAGGCAAACCCGTACTTGGGTAGATAGACAATAACGGGAGCGAGCTCGAGCGATGATGCGGAGGCGCCTTCACGAGGCTGGTTCTCTGCTGCCGGCTACGGCAGCATTGAAGTCGGCAAAAAACTGCTGCGCGAGCTTGCGGGACGCGGAATCGATCAAGCGAGACCCCATCTGCGCGAGCTTCCCGCCCACCTGAGCCTTTGCCGTGTAGCGGAGGATCGTTCCATCCCCGTCCTCCACAAGCACGACATCCGCTGCACCCTTGCCGAAACCGGCGATCCCGCCCTTACCTTCACCGGAAATTGTGTAGCTTTCCGGGGCGTTGATGTTGGAGAGGGTGATCTCGCCGTTGAAGTTTGCTGTGACGGGACCAATCTTGATGCGGACGGTCGTTACCAGTTCCGTGGCAGAACGTCTTTCGAGGCTTTGGCAGCCTGGCACGCATTGCTTGAGGACTTCTGGATCATTCAAGGCCTCCCATACCACATCCCGCGGCGCAGCGATGCGCTCTTCACCATCGACATCCATGCTGACCTCCTCCGATCATCCCCGATAAGGTTACGGCAGGGGAAAGCGCTTTGCCAAGTGCCAGCCGAATGCTATTTGCAGCCCAACCACGAGCAAGCTGGAAGAAAACGTTGAGGAACAACGACAATCGGCCCGACAAAAGGCAAGGCAAGGGGCGCCTGCCGGCGAAGGCCCATTCAGCCCGTCCTGCAAAGGTCACACGTCCCCATGCCGGATCAACAGCGACGCCCGCCAGGCCGGAGGAAGCTGGGCCGCAGCGCGTGCTGATCGACCGAAAAGGGGAGCGCCCGGCGGAGCGCCTGCCGTTGATCCTCGAATCATCTGGTGCTGGCGATTTCCACCTGATCGACACGGGCAACGCGCTTAAGCTTGAGCAGTATGGGCCCTATCGGATCGTTCGGCCGGAGGCCCAGGCGCTGTGGCGGCCTTCGGTGGGCGCATCTGCCTGGGAAAAGGCGGATGCGATCTTTACCGGCGATACCGACGAGGATGGCATGGGCCGCTGGCGTTTCCCGCGAGAGGCGCTTGGCGAAACCTGGCCCCTGTCACTCCTCGGCGTGGATTTTCTCGGCCGTTTTACGTCTTTCCGCCATGTCGGCGTTTTTCCAGAGCAGATTGTCCACTGGCAGTGGATGAAGCAGCAGGTCGAGGCCGCGGGCCGGCCCGTCAAGGTTCTCAATCTCTTCGGCTATACCGGTGTCGCCTCGCTTGTGGCCGCTGCCGCCGGTGCCGAGGTCACCCATGTCGATGCCTCGAAGAAGGCGATCGGTTGGGCGAGGGAGAACCAGGCGCTTTCCCGGTTGGAACGAGCGCCGATTCGCTGGATCTGCGAGGATGCAATGAAGTTCATCCAGCGCGAGGAGCGTCGCGGCAATCGCTATGATATCATCCTGACGGACCCGCCCAAATTCGGCCGCGGTCCGAATGGCGAGGTCTGGCATTTGTTCGAGCACCTGCCGCTGATGCTCGACATCTGCCGCGAACTCCTTTCTCCCAAGGCGCTCGGGCTCGTCTTGACGGCCTATTCCATCCGGGCAAGCTTCTATTCGATCCACGAGCTGATGCGTGACATCATGCGCGGCGCGGGCGGCGTCGTCGAATCCGGCGAGCTTGTGATCCGCGAGGCAGGCCTGGAAGGCGAGAGCCGCGGCCGCGCTCTGTCGACATCTCTCTTCAGCCGTTGGATTCCGCAATGACAGACGACATGCGACAGGGCGGACCGCGCCGCGTGGGGCAGGTCAAAGAGGTTACTAGCCTCTCCAACCCGATCATCAAGGACATTAAGGCTCTCACCAGCAAGAAGGACCGCGAACAGACCGGGACCTTCATGGCCGAGGGACTGAAGCTTATCATAGACGCGCTGGAACTCGGTTGGACGATCCGAACGCTGGTCTACGCCAAGGCAGCCAAAGGAAAGCCTCTTGTGGAACAAGTGGCCGCAAAGACCTTCGCGAGTGGCGGCTTGATCCTGGAGGTAAGCGAGAAGGTGCTCTCCTCCATCACGCGGAGGGACAACCCGCAGATGGTCGT
>DASYHX010000142.1:0-1563 GCA_035998065.1 Pseudorhizobium sp. | reverse complement strand
GCGCATCGCATACCTTCTTGCCGCCCGAAGTGATCTTCGCCTTCGTGACGGCGTAACCGGAACCCTCATGCTCCAGAAACGCCTCGATGTCGAGTACGGCCTCCGGCTCTACGAAGGCGCGCATCTTCGCGCCATCAACCGACATCAGGAACGGCATGGCGGCAAAATCCGTCGCCGCGAGAACGAGCATTCCGGACGCCTGTGCCATTGTCTCGATCAACAGAACACCGGGAACCAGCGGCATGCCGGGGAAGTGGCCTTCGAAAACCGGGCTTTTCGCCGGAACGACCGATCGTGCCTTCAAGACACTGGAAGAGAGGTCAACGCTCTCCACCCGGTCGATCATCTGGAAGTATTCAAGCAGCATGCGACGCTAGGGGAATGGCTCTTCAGCCCTTCGCCGCCCTCAGTTCGTCGATTTTGGCGCAAAGGTTCTTGAGAACGAAATACTCCTCGGTGGAAACCTTGCCTTCGTTGACTTCCTGGGTCCACTGCTCGAGCGGGATCTTGATGCCGAATTCCTTGTCGATCGCGAAGACGATGTCGAGGAAGTCGAGGCTGTCGATACCGAGGTCGTCGATCGTGTGGCTTTCAGGCGTGATCGTTTCGCGATCGATCTCGCTGGTTTCCGCAATGATGTCGGCAACTTTGTCGAATGTAGCAGTCACGCCAATGTCCTCTGAAATAACGATTCAGCGTTCCACATAGGGAATACGGACGGCCTTGCCAATCCCCGTGTTCCCGCAGGGGGCAATTGGGCATCAACTGTTGCTCAAACAGCAATCGGCGAGCAGTCTCTCGTTCACAGACAGGCTCTTTTCTTTGCCGATGGGTAGCAGTCGCTTCTCCCAACGTTGACCCAGATCAATTCGTCGCCGCGTAAGTTGACGAATATCAACGCCGTTTCGCAGCCGCACAATGCAAGAGCAACCATGGATACCCTGACCACCGCTCGCCGCTCCCACGACCTACCCACAGCCTGCCGCTCCTGTGAGGCGCGTCATGGCGGCGTCTGCTCGGCGCTAACGGCCGCGCAACTGATGGAGCTCAGCAAACACTCCTCCCGCCGCACGATTGATGCGGGGAGCGAATTTATCGGCCAGGGTGAGAGCGTATCTTCCTACAGCAACATTCTGAAAGGCGTGGTGAAGCTGTCCAAGGTGATGGCCGACGGGCGGCAGCAGATCGTCGGGCTGCAGTTTGCGCCCGACTTCATGGGGCGCCCTTTTTTCGAGCAAAGTCGCATGGCAGCTGAAGCGGCGACCGACACCGAAATCTGCGTCTTCCCGCGCCGGGCCATCGAGCGGCTGATCGCCGAGACGCCGGAGTTTGAGCATCTGCTGCACAGCCAGGCGCTCAAGGAACTAGACGACGCACGTGACTGGATGCTGACGCTCGGCCGCAAGACGGCGCAGGAGAAGGTGGCAAGCTTCCTGTCTCTGATCGCCGGCCATGGCGATCCGGAAGCCGAGGGCAGAAGCGTGTTCGAACTGCCGCTCTCGCGCGCCGACATCGCAGATTTCCTCGGGCTGACGATCGAGACCGTCAGCCGGCAGATGACCA
>DASYHX010000068.1:0-18547 GCA_035998065.1 Pseudorhizobium sp. | reverse complement strand
AGGCTCGCCAGCGTTTCCGGCTGCTTGTAATGGTCCTCTAGGAGCGCCAGGGCGCGTCTCATACAGCTCAACATACCAAGCGCCAGAACGTCGATCTTGAGGAGCTTCAGCGTATCGAGATCGTCCTTGTCCCATTCAATCATGTAGCGGCCGGGCATGGCGGTCTTCATGATCGGCACCACCTCGTCGAGCCGGTCGCGCGTGATCAGGAAACCACCCACATGCTGGGTGAGGTGGCGCGGAAAACCCATTAGCTCCTTGGCGTGAGCGATGACCTTCTGGGTGGTGGGATGAGCGAGATCGAGGCCGGCAACCTTTGCCTCCCGCTCCGAGAGCCCTTCTTCCGACCAGCCCCAGACCGTGCTCGCCAGCGCCGCCTGCACATCCTCCGAAAGCCCGAAGGCCTTGGCCACTTCCCGCCCCGCCATCCGGGTGCGATAGCTGGTAACAGCCGCCGTGAGCCCCGCATGGCGAAAGCCGTAATGCCGGTAGATGTACTGGATGATTTCCTCGCGTCGCTCGTGCTCGAAATCCACATCGATATCCGGCGGCTCGTTCCTTTCGGTGGAGATGAAGCGTTCGAACAGGAGCGTGCTGTGGACAGGATCGACCTCGGTGATTCCAAGACAGTAGCAAACTGCGGAATTGGCGGCCGAACCCCGTCCCTGGCAAAGGATCTTCAGCTCTTTGCGGGCGTGCCAGACGATGTGGCGCACGGTGAGGAAATACGGCTCGTATTGCATCTCCTGGATGAGATCGAGCTCGTAGCGGATCAGCTTAGCAACCTTCTCCGGCACTTCGGGAGCATAGCGCTCTCGCGCTCCTTCCCAGGTCAGGCGATCAAGAGTCTGCGCCATTGTTTCACCGGGAACGCTCTCATCCGGGTAGTTGTGCTGCAGCTCGTCCAGAGAAAAACGAAGCCGGCTAAAGAATTTATTCGTATTTGTCACGGCTTCCGGAAAATCTGCAAAAAGGCGGCTCATCTCCCGCCCTGTCTTCAGGTGCCGCTCCCCGTTCGGCGCCAACTTGAAGCCAGCCTCAGCGATCTGCACGTGCTCGCGGATTGCAACCACCACATCCGACAGCGGCCGCCGTTCCGGAAGATGGAAAAGCGGCTGATTGCTGGCCAGAAGCGGGATGCGATGCGGCGCGGCAACAGCCGCAAAGGTCGCGAAGACGAACCTGTCCTGCCCGTCATAGCTGGGAGAAAGCGTCAGGTAGACGGCCCTTCCGAATTTCTCCCGAAGCAGCTTCAGGACCTCCCCGAGCTTTTGCAGATAGGCATGATCGGAGGCGCAAGCGGGATCAGGCGTCACCGCCAGCATCATCTCGTGCCCCCATTCCAGAAGATCCCATTCTTCCAAAATGCAGTCGCCCTTTTCCGTCCGCAGATTTCCCCGGCTGAGGAGGCGGCAGAGATTGGCCCATCCCTTTCGGTTCATGGGATAGGCTAGGACATCCGGCGTCTCGTCGGCGAAGACGAGTCGGGCACCGGGCTGCATGCGGCAAGGGGAAGGAACATCTTTATCCTCTTCGTGCCCCTCCTTTCCTCGTTGATGTCGTTCGGCAAGATCCCGCACATGGGCATGGGCCCGCACCACTCCGGCCACGGAATTGCGGTCTGCAATACCAAGCCCGGAAAGCCCGAGCAGAGAAGCAGCCAGCACCATCTCCTCCGGCTTCGACGCGCCCTCCAGAAACGAAAAATTCGTCCGGGCGCCGATCTCAAAGAAAGCAGGATCCGCCATTACGCAAAGATCCCATGCATGTGCCAGGTGGGGCGGTAATCATCGGCATAATGGCCTTGCCGGTAGACCCAGAAGCGATGACCGGAGGCGACTTCCAGCCGGAAATAATCCCGCTCCTGCGCAGTTTCCTGATCCAGCCACCACTCCGGCGAAATCCGCTCCGGGCCTTCCGCCCGTGCGACATCGTGAAGAACGCGGCGCCAGCGGAAACGGCTCGGGGGGCCATCCGGAACGATCGCGGCAAAGGCTTCCACTGGCTCCGGCCGTGCAAGGAGGCGCAGCGGCCTTTCTCTTTCCGTCATGACTGCCGGGTTTGGTTTACCTCCTGTCTCCGCTTCATGTCCCAGGGCTGGGTGCGCGAAGACGGCACGTTCTGGAATATGACTTTTGCGCAACTGGAATGCCTGGAGCACATCTTCACCCAGCCTTGCCGAGATCCGATCGATGAGATCGGCCAGCGGCGCCTCACCCTCCGCTTTTCCCAGAAGGTTGTCCTGGCTTGCCTCGCAAGAATCGTGCTGGAGCACGTTGAGCCGGAAAAGCTCAAAGCCGAAGCCCGCATCCAGTTCGTCATGCACGCACTTCAATCGCTCGGCAAACAGTCCTGCTATCTTCTGCGGGTCCCGCAAAGGACGGGAAGCGCCGGCTGCTATCCGAAAGACGCGGCCGTCCACCCGAAACAGCACGAGTTCGAAAACCCGCCCGCCGGCACCCCGCGCCTCAAGACTGGCGCGGAGGGAAAGCGCCATGCGCGCCGCCAGTTCCAGGATTTCCTCCTCCGCCTGGATGGCTTCCGCGAGCTTTCTTTCAACAGAGAGCAAGGCCACTGGGCGACGAGGCGATATAGGCTCCTCCTCGTGACCCAATGCCTGATCGAGCCGGAGAAGGAGTTGGCCGCCAAAACGTCGCGCCAACGCGGGCCGCGGCATCGAAAGCAGATCCCCCACCTGTTTGAGCCCGAGCTTGTTCAGCGCTGCGATGGTTCCCCCGCCAATGCGCAGGCAGGCGACAGGATGAGACGCAAGTACCTCCTCACCCCCGCCCCCCTCGATGAGGCCGCCTTGGCCGAAACGGCAGATGGCCCAGGAAAGACCGGGGGAGCCGGAGATCGCTCCCTGAACCTTGAACCCCATCTGGAACAGGCGCAGCAGAATGTCGTCGAGCAGGGCCTGTTCGCCGGGGAACAAATGCGTGCAGCCGGTGATATCGAGAAACAACCCGTCGCTGCCATCGAGCGCCACCAGCGGCGTATAACGGTCGCACCAGTCGGCGATCGCTTCCAGAAGCGCCTTGTCGGCTGTCGGATCCTCTTCGGCAACATCGATGGCCGGATACATGGCCCGCGCTTCGGCCAGACCCTGCCCGTGCCGCAATCCCAGTTCGGCCGCCACTTCGTCCAGCGCCGTTAGACGCATGCCGTTGTCGCGCCGCCCCGAACAGAGCAGCGGCGGATGGTCAGGACGCCCGGTCAAACGCCAGGAGGCGCCCCAGAGCCGCCGCGCGATCCGATCCGTCGGCAGATGCGGGAAGACGAGGGCCAGAATGCGCTGTTGCATCCCCGGCAAGGCGAGACGGCTCTGGTTGTCGGGCAAGGCAAAATTGACGGTCACGGGAATTCCACTCCAGAAGAAAGGAGAGCGGAGCCGGGTTGCGGCTCTTCTCCAGGGTAAGACGGAAAACGGGAGAACCGATGCTGCCGCCAAGCATGGTCCCGCTGGGAAGAACCCGCTCGGCAGCGGGTCCGGGTTCGGCATGAAAACGGAAGACGGCGCTGCTCGCCTCCTCCTCGCCCGCATGCCGCAGAAGCAAAATCGGCCGCCTCGCCGCCTTTGCTCTCAGGCTGAGCCTTCGGCTTTCGGACAGGCCGAAGGCGGAAGGGTTTCCTCTGATCTCCAGAATGGTCGCAGCCAGGGCCCCGCTCGCGGCAGCCGTTTCCGCAAGCCACAAAGCATCCTCCAGCTTCCTGGGAAGCGCGTGAAGGAAATGCCTGACCTGGAGGCCATATTGGGCAAGCCCAATCGGATAGGGCAGGCCCGCCTCGACATTGGAGAACCTGTCGCTGATCCACAAAAGGGCGGAACCCTTGGCCTGTCGCTGGATCAGAGCCGCCAAAGCCAAAACAAAACCACTGCCTGCACCGGCGTTGCGCATGGCACAGGTGCGGATTTCCGTCATGCCCTCCAGCGGAACCCCCCCTTCCAGGGCAGCATCCAGCTCGTCGACTTCAAGGGCAATTCGACGGCTGCCTTTTTCCGTTGCCGCCATCCTCTCGCCTTGCCGCCCCTCTTCGGCCACCAGCGTCGGGGTCTTGCCTTCCAGTTTGGCAATGGTCTCACGCAGGGCAAGAAGTCTCTCCTGCGCCGTGGCGTGCTTGGCCATGGCGTCAGCTCCATTCCGATATGTTCACTTTATGTTCTAATGGATTCCAGAGCTCTCCTGAAGAGTCAACTGGCATTTTGGGAGAAGAGCCTCCTTCTCCGGAAGCCCTATGAATCCTCTCGAAAATTTTCTGGGATAGCTTATATGAAGCCCAACAAGGAGCATCTATGGCCCGTATAGACCAAACCGACGATTGGCGGGATCGCCACGCGCCGACCCTCAGCGCTTTTGAATCGTTGGCCATCGAAGCCTATGGCAACCTGCCGGAAGAATTTCGGGCGCTGACCACTAACCTGACCATCGAGATCGAGGATTTCCCGGACGACGAGATCTTCGAGGACATGGCGCTGGAAACGCCTTTCGATCTGCTCGGCCTGTTCGAAGGTCGCGGGATTTCCGAACGCTTTTCCATGGAGACCGGCGAGTTGCCGAACCGCATCCGGCTCTACCGCCGTCCGATCCTGGATTACTGGGCCGAGAACGAAGAAACGTTGGGCGATATCATCACCCATGTGCTGATCCACGAGATCGGCCACCACTTCGGCCTGAGCGATGATGACATGGAGCGAATCGAGGCGAGCGCCGAAGAGGCGACGGATCGCTGATCCGCCCCTCTTCTTGAACCGGCTCTACTGCTCGCCGAGCTTCATGTCCGGATGATAATCCTTCCCTTCGACGGCCTTCGTGACTGCCTGCCCGCAATACATCCTGTTTTCGGCCGCATTGAAGCTGTGGCTGGGTGATCCATGCAGTTCCCAGCCCTTGTTCAAGGCATCGGTCACACGGTGGCAGAAGGAGGCGTCGTCGGGTCCTGTCAGGAAGCGGTAGAGTTTCATGCTTTCATCTTTCTTTCAGAGATCTGTCGTGCCTTGGCCATGAGCCGTTCGGCCTGTTCTAGGTGAAGCCGCTCGACCATTTTCCCGTCCATATTGATGACGTTGAGGCCCTCCGCGGCCGGATCGGCAAAGGCGTTAATGATTGCTTCGGCCTCCGTGATCTCCTCGTCCGACGGTCCGAACGCACGGTTGGCGGCCTCTATCTGGGCGGGATGGATCAGCATCTTGCCTTCGAAACCCATGGCACGACCTTGCGCGCACTCGACCATAAATTCCTCGGTGTTGCGGAAATCGTTGAAGACGCTGTCGATCACGTCCAGGCCGTGGGCGCGAGCGGCCAGCACCACCTGCATCATCCACGGCACCAGATAGGCTCGGCCCGACTGTGGTAAAACGCCTGTTTCCTTGCGCAGGTCGTTGAGGCCAAGCACGAGACAATCCAGCCGCGCATCGGCCGCGGCGATGGCCGCCGCGTTCAGCACACCCCCTGCCGTTTCCATCATTGCCCAAAGCCTTACGCCCGGCGAGGTTGCGGCAAGAAGACCCGCAACCTCGCCGATATCCTGCGGGCCATCCACCTTTGGAAGCAGCACCGCATCCGGCGCAAGCTCACCGATCAGTTCGAGATCTTCCTTTCGGAACTCGGAGTTCATTCCATTGATGCGAATGACCCCTTCTCGTCCCTCAAGCGGCGTCTGCCGGAAGAACCGCCGAAGATTGTCCCTCGCCTCGCCCTTCTTCTCGGGAAAGACAGAATCCTCCAAGTCGAAGATCACCCCGTCGCAGTTGAGGTCATGCACCTTGTTGAGAGCCCGCTGGTTGATGGCAGGGACACTCAGGAGAGAACGTCTCGGCGGCGAATGCTTCGGGGAAGTGCTCATCGCGATTTTGTGACAAGCTTTTGCATGCGCCGCAATACGCCAGTCATCGAAAAGCCTTGCAAGCCTGATGCTGAAGGACCACATTTCCTGGAGAGAAAGGTTCGGACCATGCAAAACATTCGTTCATTCGTCCTGTTCACCAGCGGTGTCGCCCTCTTCGCGCTGGCTGCGCTGTTGACCGCTTCGCTCACGGTGGCCTTTGCGGGTATTCTCGGCGTGCTTGCAGCCGGCCGTATCCTGTCGGCGCGCCTGAAGCCGATACCGGTGAAGACAAAGGCCCGGAAGGATGACATGCGGGTTTGGAACGACGGTCGCGGCACGATCATCGATCTGTAAACCTTCCGTTTCATGCACGGGAACGCCTGATTTTCAGGCGCCTGCCGTACCGCGCAAAGCCAAACGGTTCTTCAAATCCGCCAAAATTTGCTTTAAGGCCTTCCGCAGATAATCCGTGCGGAGGCAGATCATGGAAAAGTTCACCAAGCTCACCGGCGTTGCAGCGCCGCTTCCGGTCGTCAACGTCGACACGGACATGATCATCCCAAAGGATTACCTGAAGACGATCAAGCGCACCGGTCTCGGCAAGGGGCTCTTTGCCGAAGCCCGCTACACGGAAGACGGATCGGAAAATCCGGATTTCGTGCTGAACAAGCCCGCCTACCGCAATGCCAAGATCCTGGTGGCCGGCGATAACTTCGGCTGCGGCTCCTCCCGCGAGCACGCCCCTTGGGCTCTCCTCGATTTCGGCATCCGCTGCGTCATCTCCACGAGCTTCGCCGATATCTTCTACAACAACTGCTTCAAGAACGGCATCCTGCCGATCGTCGTCAGCCAGGATGATCTCAACAAGCTGATGGACGATGCTTCGCGCGGTTCGAATGCCGTACTAACCGTCGATCTCGAGGCTCAGGAGATCACCGGTCCCGATGGCGGCTCGATCCGCTTCGACATCGACCCCGCACGGCGACACATCCTGCTCGAGGGTCTCGATGATATCGCCAGCACCTTGAAGAACGAATCCGTGATCGGTAGTTTCGAGCAGAAGGTCAGCGCCGAGCGGCCCTGGCTCTGATCGGGCCATCCACCGATGGTCAAGCGCATCTCGTCCGGATCCCCTTTTGAGGCCCGCATCGGCTATTCCCGCGCCATCGTGGATGGCGAGATGGTCTACGTCTCCGGGACCACCGGTTATGACTATGCGCAAATGACAATGCCCGAGGATGTGGCCGATCAAACCCGTAATGCTCTGGCGACCCTCGACAAGACCTTGAGGGAGGCGGGAAGCGGGCTGAACGACGTCCTTCGCGTCCGCTACTACATCACCGACATGGCTGATTACGACACAATCGTCCAGGTTCTGGGCCAGGCCTTCGCAGAGGTGCGGCCGGCCGCCACGATGATCGTATGCGGGCTCACAACACCGGAGATGAAGGTCGAGATCGAGGCAACCGCTCGGATCGGCGCCGGTACATCCTGACAAACTTGGTGGCCTTCTCCTCTCGGCAGGCTCGGAGGAGGTCTCGTAGCACGATGGTCGTGCGGAGGTGAGCCCGCCACCGAGAGGAATAACGAATGACGAAGTCTCTCTTCCTGCTTCCCGGCGACGGCATTGGTCCGGAGGCCATGGCGGAAGTGCGCAAGATCATTACGCACATGAACAGCACGATGAATGCCGGCTTCGAAACCGATGAAGGCCTAGTCGGCGGCAGCGCATACGATGCCCACGGGTCTGCGATATCAGAAGGGGACATGGCCAAGGCGATGAATGCCGATGCCGTTTTGTTCGGCGCCGTCGGCGGCCCGAAGTGGGACGACGTGCCTTACGAGGTTCGTCCTGAAGCCGGTCTTCTGCGCCTGCGCAAGGATCTCGAGCTCTTCGCTAACCTTCGCCCAGCAATCTGCTATCCGGCACTGGCCAACGCCTCCTCTCTCAAGCCCGAGCTGGTCGAAGGTCTCGACATCCTGATCGTCCGCGAACTGACCGGCGGCGTCTATTTCGGCGAACCGAAGGAGATTGTCGACCTCGGCAATGGCCAGAGGCGCGGTATCGATACCCAGGTCTATGACACCTACGAGATCGAGCGGATCGCCAGCGTCGCCTTCGAGCTTGCACGCACCCGCAAGAACCGCGTCTGCTCGATGGAGAAGCGTAACGTGATGAAGTCTGGTGTTCTCTGGAACCAGGTGGTGACGGAAACGCACAAGCGCGCCTTCTCCGACGTTCAACTCGAACACATGCTGGCGGATGCCGGCGGGATGCAGCTGGTCCGTGCACCGAAGCAGTTCGACGTAATCGTCACGGACAACCTCTTCGGCGACATGCTGTCCGACGTTGCCGCCATGCTCACCGGCTCGCTCGGAATGCTGCCGTCCGCCTCCCTTGGAGCTCCTGATGCTAAGACCGGCAAGCGCAAGGCGCTCTACGAGCCTGTCCATGGCTCCGCACCGGACATTGCCGGCACCGGTGTTGCCAATCCAATCGCCATGATTGCTTCCTTCGCTATGTGCCTGCGATATTCCTTCAACATGGTGACGGAAGCCGACCGCTTGGAGAAGGCCATTGCCAATGTGCTCGATCAGGGTATTCGCACCGGCGACATCATGGCCGATGGCTGCCGACAGGTGGGAACCGCCGAAATGGGCGACGCCATCCTCAAGGAGTTTGCCTCGCTTTCGGCCTAAGTGATCTTACTGCGGCGCCGAGTGGCGCCGCATGACCACCCTGGCAGATCTACCGCTAGAAGCCGGCACCGCTGAGCACCGGTCTTGACTCCAAATCAGAATCTTCTAAACACCACCGACGAACGGGAAAGCATCCTATGAACCGCCGCGAGTTCAACATCGCTGCTGATTTCCAGCCGGCAGGTCTTGCCGGGCTGAGCCGATGCTTTTCCGCCTCCAACAAAACCACGGCCAAAACGACGACGAAAACCGTCTGACGTCTCTGGCCCACCGCTCTCTCCCCGGTTAGGCCGGGGACAAGGAAAACTGCGGTTTGTCCGCGGGCTTCCCCCTCAACGATCGAGGAGAGACAGAAAGAGAGCAAAAGATCATGGGTTTCAAGATTGCAGTCGTCGGAGCAACCGGCAATGTCGGCAGGGAAATGCTGAACATTCTGGCCGAACGCGATTTCCCTGCCGAAGAAGTGGTCGCACTTGCCTCCGCCCGATCGCAGGGGACGGAAGTGTCCTACGGTGACAAAACCTTGAAGGTCTCCAACCTCGAAAACTACGACTTCTCCGACACCGATATCTGCTTGATGTCGGCCGGCGGCGAGACCTCTAAGAAGTGGTCGCCGAAGATCGGCGCCCAGGGCTGCGTCGTCATCGATAACTCTTCTGCATGGCGGTACGATCAAGAGGTTCCGCTCATAGTTCCGGAGGTGAACCCAGACGCGGTCGAAGGCTTCCGCAAGAAGAACATCATTGCCAATCCCAACTGCTCCACCGCGCAGCTGGTTGTGGCGCTGAAGCCGCTTCACGACTTTGCCAAGATCAAGCGCGTCGTCGTCTCGACCTACCAATCTGTATCTGGCGCCGGCAAGGAGGGCATGGACGAGCTCTTCACCCAGACCCGCGCCGTCTTCGTGGCCGATCCGGTAGAGTCGAAGAAGTTCACCAAGCGCATTGCCTTCAACGTGATCCCCCACATCGATAGCTTCATGGAGGACGGCTACACGAAGGAAGAATGGAAGGTCTTGGCCGAAACGAAGAAGATGCTGGACCCGAAGATCCGTGTGACCTGCACCGCAGTCCGGGTCCCCGTATTTATCGGTCACTCAGAATCGGTCAACATAGAGTTCGAGAATGAGATCACTGCCGATCAGGCGCGCAACATCTTGCGTGACGCGCCCGGCTGCCTCGTCATCGACAAACATGAGAACGGTGGTTACATCACGCCGATCGAATGCGCGGGCGAGGACGCGACCTACATCTCCCGCATCCGCGAAGATGCGACTGTCGAAAATGGCCTCAACTTGTGGGTCGTATCCGACAACCTGCGTAAGGGAGCAGCCTTGAACGCGATTCAGATTGCCGAGCTGCTGCTCAACCGCGGCCTCATCAAGCCGCGCAGACAGACAGCCTGAACTTGTTAATTGAGCCGGCGCCAGCAATGGCGTCGGTCGCTTCTCCTCACAAATAATTCAGTCCCTCTGAGTTGAAGCCCCTGATACGAGTCCCATAAAGCTTCAGTTGAACCAGAACCGGGCGTAGCGCCCATTGGAAGCGGATTGTTCTATGTTGAAAACCCTGCGTGCCACGACTTTCGTAGCGGCTCTCACCTCCATGGCGGCACCGGTTGCGGCTGCGCAATGCGGCAATGACAGCAGCGGATTCAATGCTTGGATGCAGGCGTTCAAGCCGCAGGCAGTTGCCAACGGTATCTCGCCGCAAGTTGTCGAGCGGGCGTTTGCCAATGTCTCCTATAACCGCGATACCATTCGCGCGGATCGTGGCCAGAAGAGCTTCAAGCTTTCCTTCGATCAGTTCATGGAAAAGCGCGGCGGTGCCACCATCATCGCGCGGGGCAAGAAGATGAAGAATACCCATGGCCAGTTGTTGGCGTCGATCGAACGCCGCTACGGGGTACCAGCCGGTCCGCTGCTCGCCATCTGGGGCATGGAAACCGGCTTTGGCAGCTTCCTCGGCAACCAGAATACGCTATCTGCGGTCGCAACACTGGCCTATGACTGCCGTCGCTCAGACTACTTCACCGAACAGCTTTACGCCGCGCTGACCCTTGTGCAACGAGGCGACTTGAGCCCGTCCGACAAGGGCGCGGCGCACGGTGAAATCGGCCAGACGCAGTTTCTTCCTGCAAACGTGGTTCGCTACGGCGTCGATGGTGATGGTGATGGTCACGTTGATCTCGTCCGATCACGCGCGGACGCCCTCGCATCTACGGCCAACTTCCTCGTCGGCCACGGCTGGCGTGCCGGCGCTGGTTATCAGCCGGGCGAACCAAACTATGGTGCGATCCAAGGCTGGAATGCTGCCACCGTCTACCAGCAGGCGATCGCCCACATTGGTGCAGCAATCGACGGCGGCTAAGCCGTCCACCGCGTTACCTAGGCGGCAGGTTCGGAATCTGCCGCCGCCGGATTGCGATCGGACGGTCTGGCAAAGTCGCCAGTCGCCCCGTCCATCACCCAAAGCTCGCCAGTTGAGATGTCGAACCAGGCGCCGTGAAGCTGGAGCTTTCCTTGCTCTTCCAGCGCACGCACGTAAGGGAACGTGCGCAGGTTGCTGAGCGAATTGCGGATGGATACACGCTCCAATGCCGTCTGTCGCTCGCTCTGCGTCATCAGGTCGTTGCTCTGTATCTGATCGGCAGCAGGTCGAACCAGTCCCATCCACTTCCCGATGAAATCACCCGGTGAGAGTGGCTCCATGTTTGGATCCAGCGCTGCCTTGATGCCGCCGCAACGGCCGTGGCCCATCACAACAATGTTTGCGATCTTCAGCGCCTGCACCGCAAATTCGATTGCAGCCGACGTTGCGTGATATTGGTTGTCCGGCTCATAGGGTGGAACCATGTTTGCCACGTTGCGGACAACGAACAGTTCTCCGGGACCGCAATCAAAGATCGTCTCGGGCGCCGCGCGGGAGTCACAACAGGCGACGACCAACGTGTGCGGGCTCTGCCCTGACTCCGCCAGGCTCCGGTAGCGGTCACGCTCGTCCGTATAACGGCCGCTCATGAAGTTGTTGTACCCGTTCAGGAGGCGCTCTGGAAACTGTTGCATGGGTTCACTCTTTCCCTAGGGTTCTCGTACTGACCGGTCGACTAGCTATCAACTATCGTCGCACACGCTGAAGCGGATGGATGAGGCGACGCATCTGCACCATCGCCATCGGTGACGTAAGGCTGCTTGCATCGGTCTCGAGTGTAAGCTCGTCGCTTCCGCGCTTCGCTGTGCGGGCAAGAATTTCGTAGACGCTGGCGGTCGCGAGCTGAAGCGCCCGCTCCTCGTCCGAGCCAGCCATCAGTCGCGCTAGGAAGAGGGCCGAGAGCAGGTCGCCGAGGCCGTTGGGCGGATTGTCGATCAGCCGGTGTTCGGCAAGCAGTGCATGGGTCCCGCTCAGATAGAGATTGCCGGTTCCGCCTGCCATCATCGGCACGGCTGAAGTCACAAGCATTCGAGAAGGACCGAGCGCAAGTGCCGCCTCCATGATGGCAGTGATGCTGTCCAGTTCGCTCCCGACAAGCCAGGCAAGCTCGTAACGGTTCGGCGTCGCGACATTGGCAAGCGGTATGAGCTCTTCTCGGATGGCCTCGGCTGTCGCCTGGGGGACGTAGAGGCCGCCCAGATCACCCATAACCGGATCGCAGACATAAAGAAGATCAGGATTGCGCTCCTTGAGCGCCCGCACCAGCCTGGCCACTGCCATCGGCTGTCGCTCGTTGCCGAAATACCCCGTTAGCACCGCCTTCACCTCTGCGCACCAAGGGGCTCGGATCAGGTCCTCCATCACTTTTTCGAAGTCGTTTTCCGAAAACGTGAGACGCGTCGAGGGGCCATGTCCCGGGTGCCAGGGAAGCACCACCGTCGGCAGCGCCCAGACGGGAAACCCAAGCGTCTCCAGTGCGAAGACGGCCGCGCGATTGCCAACTGAGCCACGAACGACGTGACTGGAGATGACGATGACGGCGCCGTGAGTATCCATGTCTGCGTTTCCGTTTCGGCCCGCTTGATGGTTTTTTCACGGTCGCTTGTCAATAACCCTGCTCCATATGGAATGCTGAAGCAACGGGTCTTAGAGTCAGGCATTTCCCTGATGACGCGACAGTTGACGTATCGATCACGGCGACATCATGTTGTCGCCGAAGCAGGAGATGGACATGGCTAGGCAGAACCCCAAGCGAGACAAGCAGATCGAGAATGCGCGGAAGACTGCAGCCCAGAGCTCCAAACCGTTCCTCGACCCGTCAGTCCTGTTTGGCCGGGCAAGCAACGACGACCTTGAAAACTATGCTCCAGAAATGCTGGCCGCCGCCGCGGTGTATGCCAGGGAACGGCTCGACAGCTGGACGCGCATTCGCTCTTCGGTGACTCTGGAGCCCGTGGAAGGCGTCAAGCCAGAGGGTCAGGCGGTGCATGTCCTGACGGTGATCGATCGCAACATGCCTTTTCTCTTCGATTCCGTTATGGGAGAGGTGACGGCAAGCCATCGGGACCTCGCTCTGGCTGTCCATCCGATCCTGCTCCTTGAGCCGGGGAAGGAGCCCGTCCTGCGGACTGGTGATCATCCGGGTGATCCGTCTCATCACGTCAGCCTGATCCAGATCCACCTGCCTCCATTTTCGGCAAGCGATACAGAAAACCTCATCGCGCGCATCCATTACGTGCTTGACCAAGTGCATCTTGCGATCACCGACTGGCGTCCGATGCTGGATCTTCTTCAGGGGGCCGCCGACCAGCTTCGGACCTACTCCGCCAGCAGGAGGAAGAGCGACCGCGACGAGGCGCTCGCTTTCCTCGACTGGCTGCGCGATGACAATTTCACCTTTCTGGGCATGCGCGAATATGTCTATTCGGGCAAGGGTGCCACCGCCACCGTCGAACGCAGCAAGGGCAGAGGCCTTGGCATCCTGTCTGATCCGGAGGTTCTGGTCCTGCGCCAGGGCAAGGACGCTGTGACCACGACTCCTGAGATTCTGGAATTCCTGGATGGCCCGGATTTCCTCATTGTCACCAAAGCGAACGTGAAGTCCGTGGTCCACCGCCGCGCCTACATGGACTATGTCGGCATCAAGCGCTTTGATGCTGACGGGAAGGTGATCGGAGAGCTCCGCATCGTCGGCCTCTTCACCGCCACGGCCTACACCCATTCCGTCACCGATATCCCGCTGCTGCGGGCAAAGACGCAGCGCGTGGAGGAGCAGTTTGACTTCGACCCGAACAGCCACTCGGGCCGCATGCTCGCCAATACGCTGGAGTCTTATCCGCGCGACGACCTCTTCCAGATCGACGTTCCGACGCTGGCGCGGTTCTGCGAGCAGATCATGGAGCTCAGCGAACGCCCGCGTGTGCGCGTGCTGCCCCGCATCGACCACTTCGACCGTTTCGTCTCGGTCATCGTCTACGTGCCGCGCGAGGATTACAACTCACAGGTGCGCGAAAAGGTGAGCGACTATCTGGCACAGGTCTACGAAGGCCACCTCTCCGCCTACTACCCGGCGTTCCCCGAAGGCGGCGTTGCTCGCGTCCACATCATCATTGGGCGGCGGGGCGGACGGACGCCGAGAATTCCCCCGGCGAAACTTGAAGAGGCGATCCGCGCCATCTCGACGCCTTGGGAGCAAAGTTTCTCTGCCCTCGCGGACGAGCAGGTCACGCTGACGGTCAACAAGGCGTTTCAGGAGGCCTTCGCGCCGGAGGAAGCCTATGCGGATCTACAAAACATCACTGCCTGCGCAAAAGGGCAGTCCATTCGGATCGCCTTCTACATCAAGCCGCAGGACCAGCCGGACACCCTGCGCCTGAAGATCTTCCACCAGCCCGAACATCTTTCGCTTTCGCGCCGCGTCCCCTTGCTGGAAAATCTCGGCTTCCGTGTCGTCAGCGAGCAGACCTTCGACATCGAGGTGGACGGAACGGATCTAAATCCCGTCGTGCTGCACGACATGGAACTTCAGCTGCGCCATCAGCCGCCATTCACGCTTGAGCGCGACGCAGCCCGACTGGAGGAAGCCTTCCTCGCTGCCTTCAATGGTCTGGCTGACAACGATTCGTTCAACCGGCTTGTCCTCCTCTCGGGCCTGACCACGCGCGAAACCACGGTGCTGCGGGCTTATGCCCGTTATCTCCGACAGGCCGGCATCGTCTATTCGCAGGCGCTGATCGCCGACACGCTAGCTCGATATCCATCCATATCGTACCAAGTCTTCCAGCTGTTTCACGAGAGCTTCGACCCGTTGCTCGGCGACAAGATGCGGGCAAAGAAGCTTTCAAACAGGCACGAGGAGTTGGAAAAGGCACTTGCCGGGGTTCCAAATCTCGACGACGACCGTATCTTCCGCCGCTACATCAACGCGGTGGATGCCACCCTCAGGACGAATTATTTCCAGCAGACCGAGGATGGCTATCCTCAGGCAAACCTTGCCTTCAAGTTCGACCCGAAGCTCCTCGACGGCCTGCCCCAACCACGCCCCTTCCGCGAAATTTTCGTCTACGGTACCGAGGTCGAGGGCGTCCATCTGCGCTTCGGCAAGGTGGCACGTGGCGGTCTTCGCTGGTCGGACCGCGCCGAAGACTACCGCACCGAAGTGCTCGGTCTGGTCAAGGCCCAGCAGGTCAAGAATGCAGTGATCGTACCTGTTGGCGCCAAGGGCGGCTTCGTTCCAAAGGCCCTGCCGGAAGGCGGCTCGCGTGAAGAAATCTTCATCGCGGGCAAGGAAGCGTACAAGACCTTCATCCGTACCCTGCTCTCGATCACAGACAATATCGTGGACGGTGAAGTCGTCGGACCAGAGAATACCCTGCGCGTCGATGGGGACGACCCATATTTCGTCGTCGCGGCCGACAAGGGCACCGCAACCTTCTCGGACACTGCTAACGCCCTGGCACAAGAGGCAGACTTCTGGCTCGATGACGCTTTCGCATCCGGCGGCTCCGCCGGCTATGATCACAAGAAGATGGGCATCACCGCCCGCGGAGCCTGGGAGGCCGTCAAGCGGCACTTCCGTGAGATCGACATCGACATCCAGACGACACCGTTCACCGTTGCGGGCGTCGGCGACATGTCAGGCGACGTCTTCGGCAACGGCATGCTGCTGTCGCCGCACATCCGCCTCCTGGCAGCCTTCGACCATCGCGACATTTTCATTGATCCCGATCCTGACACGGAGCGGTCCTTCGCCGAGCGGCAAAGGCTCTTTGGCCTGCCGCGCTCCAGCTGGCAGGACTATGACCGTAGCTGCATGTCCGACGGCGGGATGATCATCTCCCGCGCCGAGAAATCCGTAAAACTGACACCGCAGGCGAGAGCCGCGATTGATCTCGACAAGGACGTGGCCACGCCTTTCGAGATCATGACGGCCATCCTGAAGAGCCCGGTGGACCTCCTCTGGTTCGGCGGAATCGGCACCTATATCAAGGCCGCGTCCGAAACTGATGCGGAGGTCGGCGACCGGGCAAACGATCCGATCCGTGTTCTTGCAAAGGACGTCCGCGCAAGGGTCATCGGCGAGGGTGCCAATCTGGGTGTTACGCAGAAGGGGCGCATCGCCTATGCTCTCACAGGCGGCCGTCTCAACTCCGATGCCATCGACAATTCGGCCGGTGTCAATTCGTCGGACGTCGAGGTGAACATCAAGATCGCTTTCAGTTCCGCAATGCGCTCCGGCCGCCTTACCCGCGAGAAGCGTAACCAGCTTCTTGTATCGATGACTGAGGAAGTCGCCACCCTCGTTCTGCGCAACAATTATCTCCAGACACTGGCCATTTCCCTGACCGAGCGAGAAGGTATTGCCAATCGCGAGGAATTGTCGCGGGTCATGTCAGTACTGGAGGCTCAGGGTCACCTGAACCGGATGGTGGAGACGCTGCCGAGTGACCTCGATTTCGCGGAGCGCTACCAAGCGGGCAAGCCGCTGACCCGTCCGGAGATCGGCGTGCTACTCTCGTACGCCAAGATTACCCTATTCGACGAGATCCTGGAGAGCAGCCTGCCGGACGACCCTTATTTCGCCGAGGTGCTGAAGAACTACTTCCCTGCGAAGATGCAAAAGTCGTATGCGACCGATATCGAGGGGCACCGGCTGCATCGGGAGATTGTTGCGACAGTGCTTGCGAACGAGGTGATCAACCGCGGTGGACCCGGGTTCGTCCAAGCAATGATTGACGCGACTGGAGCATCGCCGGCGGATGTCGTGAAGGCTGCCTATGTCGCCCGAGATGGCTTCGAACTCACCCGCCTCTGGTCGATGACCGATGCCCTCGACGGCAGGATACCCGGTGATAGCCAGAACGACCTCTATGCCAGAATCGGGGACATCTTTGCTGATGCAACACGCCTGGTGTTGAGAACCAAGACCGGGGTCACGTCGATCGAGAGCGGTGCCAAGGCCCTCAAGGGAGGTAGCAAGAAGCTTAAAAGCGCCATCGAAGCACTCGGTCTTGGCTCGGAGGTGCGCGAACGCGCTGCAAAGCTCGAAGCCATAGGCATTCCAGGGGATCTCGCGGCAGACGTCAGCCGTCTACCGACCCTGGTCCTAGTTCCGGAACTGCTGATCATTGCCGACCGCACCGGTTGTGATCTTGGACAGGTCGCGCAGACCTATTTTGCCGCAACTGACACCTTCCGTGTCGACAGACTTCTTGCACTTGGCGAAGCGATCAACCCCGCCGACCATTATGAAAGCGTCGCTCTTGGGAGGAATCTTGCCCAGATTTCCTCGGCACGCCGCGACATTGTCTGCTCGGCGCTCACCTCCCATTCTCACGACAAGAAGCCCCTGGAGTCCTGGTATGGGGAGAAGCGTCAGCAAGTGAATCGTCTCGTGAACGAACTGCTCCTCCTAAGTGATACTGCGGATTTTAATCTTGCCAAGCTCTCGGTCGCCGCTGGCGTCCTCGGAGATCTGGCGGAGCCGGCGCCGCAGACATCTTCTTCATGAACAGCCGGAGAGCGCGCCGTTGATAACCTCGGATATTCTAGGTGCCTCGCCGATCATTGCTCCCCGGCGTGGGATCTGGGGCTGGATGCTCTTTGACTGGGCGGCGCAACCTTTCTTCACGGTTGTCGTCACCTTCGTTTTCGGCCCGTACTTCGTCGCTCGCCTGACGGAGGATCCGATTTCTGCCCAGGCGGCCTGGGGAAACATGGCGACGATCTCCTCCATCGTCATTGCGCTCCTGTCGCCCGTTCTTGGCTCCATCGCCGACCAGTCCGGCCCCCGGAAGCCATGGATTGCCTGTTTTGCTGCAGTGAAGATCGTCTGCCTTTCGCTGCTCTGGCTGGCTGCCCCCGGAACGCCGTTGATCTGGCCGCTCCTGCTGATGATCTTCGCCTCGATCGCCGCGGAGTTCTCCATCGTCTTCAACGACGCGATGATGCCGCGCCTAATTGGCCCGGACGAAGTCGGCAAGGTCTCCAATACCGCTTGGGGCCTGGGTTATCTCGGCGGCATGTTGGTGCTGATCCTAGTCGTGACGCTTCTTGCCGGAAGCCCGGAGAGCGGCTTGACACTGATTGGCATCGAGCCGCTATTCGGCCTCGACCCGGCGCTCGGCGAAGACGCCCGCATCGCCGGCCCCATCGCGGCGGCCTGGTACTTCCTGTTCATCTTGCCGATGTTCTTCTTCACGCCGGATGCGGCGAAGGGCCTGCCGATGGCGAAGGCAGTACGTTCCGGTATAACCGAGCTTCGCGGCACGCTCGGCGACCTCAGACAGAGCCGGGGGATCTTGAAGTTCCTGATCGCACGCATGCTCTATCAGGATGGTGTCAACGGCCTATTAATTTTGGGTGGCGCCTTTGCCGCGGGCATGTTCGGCTGGGCGACGATCGAGATCGGCGTCTACGGCATTCTCTTGAACGTCGTCGCCATCTTCGGCTGCTTCATCGCCGGTCGCCTCGATGTAAGGCTAGGTTCGAAGGTGGTGGTGCTGATCAGCCTGATCCTGCTCCTGACGGCAACGGTCGGGATCATCTCCACAGGCCCCGGCTTCGTCTTCTTCGGGTTCCTGCCGCTCGGG
>DASYHX010000011.1:0-2609 GCA_035998065.1 Pseudorhizobium sp. | reverse complement strand
GTGGTTGGTTTGTCGCGACGACCGCGTGCCCTGCCTAGCCGACTGAGCGAAATCGAGCAGCAGGCGCACGCAGCGTTGGTGGCGCGATTGGGGGAAAAAGCGGTCTGGAACCGTTATGAACGAAAAAGCCCGGACGTTCGCATCCGGGCTTCCTAATCTCGATCGCTGGTGGCCGATCAGCTATTCAGCGTCTGAACCTGCGCCTTCGCCTTTTCCTGTGCCATGCGCTGCGTGAACATCTGGGCAAAATCGATTGGATCGATCATCAGCGGCGGGAAGCCACCATTGCGAGTTACGTCGGCAACGATCTGGCGGGCGAATGGGAAAAGTAGCCGCGGGCATTCGATAAACAGAACCGGAAGCATGTGCTCCTGCGGGAAACCCGTAATGCGGAAGACGCCGCCATAGACAAGTTCCGCGGCGAATACGATTTTTTCGCCTTCCTTGGCTTCAACATTAAGGGAGAGCACGACGTCGAAATCCGTCTCAGAAAGCGGATTGGCATTCACATTGACATTGATGTTGATGGCCGGAGCCTTGTCGCGGGCCTGCAGCGAACGCGGCGCGCCCGGGTTTTCGAAGGAAAGATCCTTCGTGTACTGCGCAAGGATGTTGAGCGATGGGCTCGTTGCACCTTGTGTGTTCTCGTCGGCCATGCGGTGTCCTCGAAAGAGAGTTTGTTAGGTCGGCGTCTAACATTTCACCTTTGACCTTACAACCCTCGGCGCCAGCATGACGTCTAGTCGTCCTTCAGGCGACGATCGTTCCACGGCGAGGAAGGATTGGGGTCCCGCTGAAAGTCCTCGGTCTCGAGCTCGACCACCGGCCCTTTACGTGCGTTTGGATCAAATCCGGCCTCGTAGGCATAGCTGCGGCTATAGGTCGTAGAGTTGACGACGATGCGAGGGCCGACCGCGGACCAGAGCAGGCGGCGAACGGCAGGAACAAAGAGGGCAAGGCCGACAATGTCCGTGATGAAGCCTGGAATGAGAAGCAGGAACGCGGCGACGACGATCATCGCACCATGGATAATCGTATCGCCTGGTACGCGACCTTCCCGTCCCTCGGATGAAAGCTCTCGTAGCATCTGGAACCCCTGCGCCCTCAGGAGAAGAATTCCGACCAGGCTGGTCAAGATGACGAGGCCAAGCGTGCTCCAGATGCCGATCGCCCTGCCGACGAAGACAAAGCCGGCGATCTCGGCCAACGGCATGAGAAGGATAAGAATGAAGATCCAGCGGGCGCGCATGATGGGTACCTGTGGCGGAAGGTCTCTCGCCTTCGCTATTTGAATGATGTCACGTTGCGGACTATATGAGAATGTACATCAACAAATTAAACGGCATTGCGGGCAAAGAGATGGGATCCAACGACTTCATTACTCTGTTCTTTCTCGTCGCGGCGGTCCTGATCTTCCTGCAATTGCGCAGTGTCTTGGGCCGTCGGACTGGAAACGAGAAGCAGCCCTTCGACCCCTATAGCGCTCGTGAAGCCGCAAAGGCTCCTGTCTCCGATGATGGGAAGGTGGTGACCCTGCCGCGTCGGGAGATGACGGATGAGGAGAGGTTTTCCGAAATCGACGGTGTGGCAAAGCCTGGCAGTCAACTGAATGAGGCTTTGCGCCAATTGCTCAAGCTTGACCCGACCTTTAAGCCAAAGGAATTCCTGAACGGAGCACGGATGGCCTACGAGATGATCGTTATGGCCTTTGCTGATGGCGATCGAAAGACCCTGAAGAACCTTCTTTCCAAGGAAGTTTATGAAGGTTTCGATGCTGCCATCTCAGAGCGCGAAGCGCGGGGCGAGGTCGTGAAGTCGACCTTCGTGGGTATCGACAAGGCGGACATCACCCAAGCCAACGTGAACGGCACCGAAGAACAGGTGACCGTGCGGATTGTCAGCCAGTTGATCTCTGCGACCTTCGACAAGGACGGCCTCTTGGTTGAAGGTGACCAGGAAAACGTGGCCGATGTCACTGATATCTGGACCTTTGCACGCGACGCGCGGTCAAAGGATCCGAATTGGAAGCTCATCGCCACTGAATCCGAGCAATGATTGGGGGTCGGCCGGGTTTCTCGCTCAGGCAGGCGGATTACCAGCATCTACCGGGTTGGACACGCGACGATCCCGCCGATCTCGTTGGAGGCATGCGCGCTTGCCTGAACTATGTACGATCGGTCAAGCCTTACCACACCGGAGCCTTGGGCTTGGCCACAGAGGATATCCTCCCGATCTACGAACTGGTCGAGAGCCGCCACTTTGCCGATGCTCAAGAAGCTCGGCAGTTCTTCGAGGCACATTTTCAGCCGTTTAGGATTCTCCAAGACGATCATCAGCCTGGCTTCGTCACCGGTTTTTATGAGCCTGAGGTGGAGGTCGACGGAAGGCCGTCAGCAGACTTTCCGTACCCGTTCTATCGACGTCCGGATGATCTCGTTGATCTCGAGGAAGCAAATCGGCCGTCCTCTGTAGACCCATCCTGCATGTTTGGGCGGCTCCGGAACGGTGACATCGGCCCCTACCCAGATCGTAAAGAAATCGACCGCGGCTACCTTCGAGGGCGTGGGCTTGAGATTGCCTGGGCATGCTCGAAGGTGGATGTCTTCTTT